>NZ_JBJUSF010000003.1:0-126115 GCF_046098195.1 Streptococcus sp. ST14 | reverse complement strand
TATCAAAAAAGAAAGGACGAAATTTGTCCTTTCTCGAGCTTAGCTTTTCATCAACCCACTACAGTTGACAAAGAGCCTTTTTTATTTCTTTGACTGTGTTTCTTCTTTCTTTGTACGTGCCAATCGAAGAGCGCGTTTAGGATTGAGACGATTAAATAATTCTTCTAGTTTCTTTTCATTCCATACATCTGCTGCAGAAACAAAATTGCCATCTGCATCTCGGAATGATATCGGTTTATCTCCCATATCAATCTCCTAGTCTACAAATTCAAATTCAAATTTACCAATGCGGACCAAATCGCCATCTTTGGCGCCACGCGCACGAAGGGCTTCGTCAACTCCCATACCACGAAGCTGACGGGCAAACTTCATGACCGATTCGTCACGGTCAAAGTTGGTCATGTTAAAGAGTTTCATGAGTTTTTCACCAGAAAGTACCCATGTCGCATCATCATCACGACTAATCTCAAAGGCTTTTTCTTCCTCGTCAAAGCCATAGTAAGCCTCTTCTTCCATATCGGATTCATCATAAATCGGGAATTCTGGAGTCTTGTCTAACAATTCAGCTGTCGCGTCTAAAAGAGTCGCCAAGCCTTGCTTGGTCAATCCAGAAATTGGGAAGATGGCTGGAAGTTCCTCAAACTCGTCGTAGTTTGCTGCCAACTTTTCCTTGAAAGTTTTAAGATTTTCCTGACTTTCAGGCATATCCATCTTGTTGGCTACGATAATCTGTGGACGTTCCATGAGACGAAGGTTATAGGATTCTAATTCCTTATTAATAGAAAGGTAATCCTCATAAGGATCACGTCCTTCGCTAGCTGACATATCGATGACATGGAGGATAACTCGTGTACGTTCAATATGACGGAGAAACTGGGTTCCAAGACCAACACCTTGACTAGCCCCTTCAATCAAACCTGGAAGATCTGCTACTGCAAAAGATTCACCTGACTGCGTACGAACCATACCTAGATTAGGGACAATCGTCGTAAAGTGGTAAGCACCGATTTTGGGCTTAGCTGAAGTGATGACACTAAGCAAAGTTGACTTTCCAACAGATGGGAAACCGACCAAGCCAACATCCGCTAAGATTTTCAATTCCAGTTGCAACTCGCGTTCTTGTCCTGGTTCTCCATTCTCAGAGATTTCAGGTGCAGGATTTTTTGGAGTGGCAAAACGGATATTTCCACGACCACCTCGACCACCATGAGCCACGATAAACTCTTGACCATGTTCAATCAAGTCTGTAATGACTTTACCTGTTTCCGCATCACGTACAGTAGTCCCCTGTGGTACGCGAACACGAAGATCTTCTGCACCACGTCCGTGCATTCCTTTGGTCATCCCTTTTTCACCGGAATCAGCCTTGAAATGACGGTTATAACGGAAATCCATCAAGGTACGCAAGCCTTCGTCTACCACGAAAACAACGTTACCTCCACGTCCACCATCACCACCCCAAGGACCGCCATTAGGGACATATTTTTCACGGCGAAAGGCAACCATGCCATCGCCACCATTACCAGCCTTAACCTTAATCTTGGCTGTATCTAAAAACATACTCATATTTTCTTCTCACTTTAAAAAGGCTGGGGAGAACCCAGTCATTAGTTATTGTTTCTATCCTCGTAGCTTGCTTAGAATCTGCTAAAAGCTCCAAGCGCTGTTGCAAAGATACCAGCAAGGGTCACAAACAACATGATGAGCACGACAACAAGTGTCACCTTTTCAAACATTGTTTTTTTACGGTTACCATTATCTCCAAAAGCCATAGTTTCTCCTTTTCACTCTATAATTTTAATTTAATATTCTGTAGAAACAGGTGCAATTGCCCACAAAATCAAGTAAGCAAGAACCCCCGCTCCATAACAAAAGGCTAGAACTCCCCAAATCACACGGACAATCGTCGGATCAATATCAAAATAGTGGGCAACACCTGCGCAAACGCCTCCAATTTTTTGATCTTTACCGCTTCTCATAAATTTTTTCGCCATCTTTTATTTCTCCTTTTTTACTTTTTGTTAATCTTTCCAGTAGTCTCGCATACTGGACAACTGTTTTTTAGATGCCTTCAGAATGCGTTTAGATTCTTTTACCGGGACGCTGACTGCTTGTTGAGGGAGATATAAAATAGTTTTTAGAAAACGTTGACTCATAGGTTCTCCATCGAGCAATTCTTGTTCAAAATTATTAGAAATAATGGCATCAAGGTAAAACTCGTGAACTCGTTTCCCAAAATTCTCAGCCGAAATCTCATACAACTTGTCAGCCAACTTTTGCTCATCCATATCTGGAGTGGCAATCAAAGCTTCAAGGATAGCTCCTGCAAGCTCTCGTTCTCCATAGTAGAGAGTGCCAAACATTTTATCATTGATCAGATTTTCAAGATAGGGATTGCCATGAGCGATAACAGGCGTTCCACTGGCTAGACTTTCTAGATAGGTTAAGCCCTGAGTTTCACTCGTAGAGGCTGAAATAAAGAAATCAGCTGCTTTATAGTACAAGGCTGTCTCACTTGGAGCAATCATACCTGTAAATTTCACATGTTTTTGTATGTTTAATTTCCCTGCTTGTTCTTTCAGACTGTCCAGATAAGGTCCGTCTCCAGCAACAACCAACTTTACCTTGTCTTCTTCTTTCAAAACCTGCGCAAAGGCAGCTAAGACTGCTTGGATATTCTTCTCATAAGAAATACGCGAAAGACTCAGCAACATTTTCTCGCCTTCCTGAATACCTAACTTCGAACGAAGATCTTGTAAGTTTTCCTCTTTGATCTCAGGCCGTTCAAACTTAGCCAGCTCAATTCCAGTTGGGATGACACGCTTTTCAACCTTAACTTTGTATTTAGATAAAAGGTCACGAACAATCTCACTAGGGCAAATCACGCCATCTACATCATGAAGGAAGCCTCGCACCAAATATTTTACCATACTCGGACGAATTAGCATGCCCTTAGCAATGTAATGCACATAGTCTTCATACTGGGTATGGTAGGTATGAATAACTGGGATTTTTAACTCTCTCGCAATCCAAATCCCTAACAAACCTAGTGAAAACTCTGTTTGAGTATGAATGATATCTAGCTGATACTGTTTAGCAATTTCAAGAGCCTTTGTAAAGCCACGATAAGCAAAACGTCGATCCTTAAATGCAAAGAAGGGAACACTCGGTATTCGGATAATTTGCCAATCCTCATAGCGATTCACATCTTTATCTGTTGTTGTAAAGATAAAAACTGCATGTCCTTGCTTCTCAAGCTCTGTCTTCAAGGTTCGAATACTAGTCGCAACCCCAGAAACCTGAGGGAAATAGGTGTCAGTAAATAAACCAATTCGCATAAATTACCTCACTTTTTGCCCAAAGCCGCCTGCTCCTGATAGAACTTCAACCAGATTTCCAGTAAATGCTCCTCGGAATACTCTTTAGAAATCTCTCTAGCTTTTTCTTTCAAGTCTTTCAACTTTTCAGGACGATCTTTGTATTCGAGAATAGCTTCTCTCATCTCTGAAACATCACTGGTAGCACGATAATTCCCTTCGAGAATGACCTTGTATAAATCTAAATCCCTTAGCATAATCGGTGCTTCACAACTAGCAGCCTCTAAGATAGTCATAGGGAATAATTCATTGTAACTTGGTAGCAAGAATAGATCCGCCATAGCGTAAAGTTCCCGCATCCGTTCCGGTGACACAATCCCAGGGAAAATAAGATTTTCAGGTGGATTGTCCATTATCTTCTTGTAGCGTTCATAACCATCTGTCATCCCACCAAATGAAAAACCACCTGCCCAGATAAAGGTAATTTCTGGCAATTCCTCAGCAAGACGGATAAAATCATCAATTCCTTTACGTTTCTGAACCTGACCCGCACCGATTACGACAAACTGATCTTCCGCAAGATCCATTTCCTTCCGGAGTTGTGCAACCTGTTCAGTTGGTAATGGATGCCATTTTTCTTTGTTTACAAAATTTGGAATATAAGTTACTTTTTCACGCGGAATACCAGCAGCCACTAAATCCTCGATAAACATGGGATTGACCACCACCAAGTGTTCCATTCGGTTGTAAAAGGAAAAAACATAGCGTTTGACAATTCCTTTTAGGAAAAATGGAATCTTCAAACTCCCCTCAAGCGTATCAGGCAAAAAATGCACATAGCCAATTTTTCTCCCAGAGCGTTTCTTTTGGAAAGTGGATAAATAATAGGGGAAATCAATGGTATGAAAGTGAGTTACATCCGCTTCGACAGGAAGATTCTCCGTAACAATTAACTGGTCTTGGGCATCACGATGTAGAAGACGTACCAACTCACGGTAGGCTCCTGATACTCCTTGACCAGCCACTTTTTCACTTGAACTTAGCATATTAATACGCAATTTTTCGTTTTCCATACCTTTCATTATACCATTTTATTTCCAGAAAATCAGCAAAAGAAAGAGAGACCAGAGGAAAAAGGAGGAATTTACCCTATTTTCCAATCGTCTCTCATATTTTTCTGCTGTTTATTTAATTCCTAGGGCGATACGTGCATAGCGACTCATTTTTTCAACTGTCCAAGCTGGATACCAGACCAATTTAACTTCGGTATTGGTTACCTCAGGCACATCTGTCATCGCATCGTGAATCTGGTCCGTCAAGAGATCTGCCAATGGGCAGCCCATAGTTGTCAAGGTCATATCAATTTCAGTGTGACCAGTTTCACCATCAAAACGAATTTCATAAATCAAACCTAGGTTGACAATATCAATCCCCAACTCAGGGTCGATGACTTCTTCCAAGGCATTTAAAATGCGTGTTTTGATCGTTTCAATTTGCTCTTCTGTATAAGCCATGTTATTCCTCACTCTTAGTCTTCAATAAAATCACGAAGCGGTTTGCTGCGACTTGGTTGACGCAATTTTCTCAAAGCCTTGGCCTCAATCTGACGGATACGTTCACGAGTCACGTTAAAGACTTTCCCAACATCTTCAAGAGTACGCATTTTCCCATCATCTAGCCCGAAACGAAGGCGCAGAACGTTTTCTTCACGGTCTGTGAGAGTATCCAAAACCTCATCCAACTGCTCGCGCAACACGATGCGAGTTGTGTAGTCTACTGGATTTTCAATCACTTCGTCTTCGATAAAGTCCCCAAGATGGCTATCGTCCTCTTCTCCAATCGGTGTTTCAAGTGATACTGGTTCTTGAGCGATTTTCAAAATTTCACGGACCTTGTCAGGTGTCATATCCATACGTTCAGCGATTTGTTCAGGAGTTGGATCTTGACCCAATTCTTGAAGGAGGTTACGCTGTTCACGAACCAATTTATTGATAGTTTCAACCATGTGAACAGGGATACGAATGGTGCGAGCTTGGTCAGCGATGGCACGAGTGATTGCCTGACGAATCCACCAAGTTGCATACGTAGAAAACTTAAATCCTTTTGAATAGTCAAACTTGTCAACAGCCTTCATCAAGCCCATGTTTCCTTCTTGGATCAAGTCAAGAAACTGCATGCCACGCCCTACGTAGCGCTTAGCGATAGAAACCACCAAACGAAGGTTGGCTTCTGCAAGGCGTTGTTTGGCTTCGATATCACCAGCCTCAACTGCTAGGGCCAATTCTTTTTCCTCTTCGTTGGTCAAGAGAGGAACAACCCCGATTTCCTTCAAATACATACGGACTGGGTCATTAACCTTGGCAGAGGTTGAGCCAATCAAGTCCTCATCACTGAGTTCTGGTTCTTCTTCTGCACTAAGAACACGCGCACTTGGATTTCCTTCGTTATCTGTGATAGAAATTCCAGCATCCTGAATCCGTTGCAAAAGGTCTTCAATGCCGTCTGCATCGAGGGTAAAAGGAATAACCAGACTTGAATTGATTTCGTCATCTGTTGCTGTTCCTGTTTTTTTGTGGTTTCGGATAAAGTCTGCTACTTGCACATCAAATGTGGTTACTTCTTTTTGTTTTGTTGCCATTATTACTCCATTCTTCTCTTTTGGGAAATCAATCGTTGCAATTCTTCCAAGGCTGTGTCTGTATCTCCTACATGACTAGCTTCCTGCACTTTCTTTTTAATTCGTAAGTTGTCCTTGCTGAGGAGAGCACGGTTTCGAGTCGCTTCGACTTCCATTAGCTCTTGAGGCGACATCTCAGCTGGCAAATCCAAGCTAAGCACGTGGTACCAAGCATTTTCAACCTCAGGCGTCTGATGAGAAAGCTCCTCTGAGCCGATTTCTCCCTGCTCACTTAATAATTCGTAAAGAATTTGAAATTCTGGGGTATCAAAGAAAAAATCTTCTCTTAATCGGTAGTCGTTTAACACAACTGGGTTCTCAGCCATCCTATAGAGGAGATGAGCCTCTGCTCTCATGACTGCTGTCAATTGTCGCGTTACAGGTATACTAATCGCTGCTGGAGGTTGCTCCTCTTTGACTCTTTCCTGCCTCTGAACAATGCGACTTTCATTTACAATCTGTTCCACCTGCTGGTAATCAAAAGAAGGTAGATTATCCGCCAGAATGTGGATATAAGAATTCTGGGCAGTGATAGACTTTTCTTTGGCGATTAGGGGCGCAATCTTTTCAATGAATTCGATTTGCGCCTGCAAGTTATCACTATTTTCTGGCTTGAGCTGGTGAATATAGAACTCTATAGGACTAATCCGAGTCTTGGTTAAAAGGTAAGCCAGGTCTTCAGCAGAATTCTTTTGCAAATACTCATCTGGGTCCATGGCATCAGGTACTCGGACAACTTCCACTGAGAAATCTTTTAATTCTTCCAGAGCTTTGGCTGTCGCTGCCTGTCCTGCCTTGTCACCATCATAGCTGAGAACTATCTTTTTGGTGAAGCGTTTGAGGTGGTCAACATGCTCCTTGCTCAGCGCTGTCCCCATGGAAGCCACAGCATTTTCTATACCAGCACGGTAGGCCGCGATCACATCCATGAAACCTTCCATCAGATAGAGCTCTGTAATCTTACCTGTTCCCTTTTTTGCCTTGTCCAAATGATACAATTCGTAACTCTTGTTAAAAATTGCAGTCGAGCGACTATTTTTATATTTGGCAGTCTGACTATCCATTTCTTGCCAAATACGACCTGAAAAGGCAATGACCTGCCCCTTGTCATTGGTCAAAGGAAAGACAATACGTCCGAAAAAGGTATCAAAGAACTGATTGTCATCTGACAAATAAAACAAGCCCGAATCCAATAAATTCTTTTCCTCAAACTTGCCAGATAAACGTTGGTAAAGATAGTTTCTCTCGGCTGGAGCTAGTCCAATTTGGAAGTGCTTCAGGACATCATCCGTCAATCCACGTTTGTAGAGATAAGCCCTTGCTTCTTCTCCCATCTTAGTCGTCATGAGGATTGCATGGTAAAAGCGTGCTGCTTCTTCATGCATATCATATAGAGCTTGATGAGGAGAAAGCTGTTGAGGACGAGACTGGATAGGCATAGCTAGTTGAATACCGACACGCTCACCTAAGAGCTGAACGGCTTCCATAAAGGATACACCTTGGTATTCTTCGATGAACTTAAAAACATCTCCTGAACGCCCACAACCGAAACAATGGTAAAATTGCTTGTCTTCAACAACGTTGAAAGAGGGGGTCTTTTCACCATGAAAAGGACAGAGCCCTAAATAGTTCCGTCCAGCCTTTTGTAAAGAAATCACGTCACCTATGACTTCCACAATGTTGGCATTGTTTTTGATTTCTTCAATGACTTGCTTGTCAACCATACACAATACCTCCATCTTATCATAGTTTCACGTTATCTAGTATAGCTTATTTCTGAAAAAAAGTAAACCATTTCATACACTTTCCGTAATTCTCTTTACCTTATTTTTCTTGATAGAATGGGAAGATAAAAAACTCAGAATCACTTCCGTGTTTCTAAGTTTTTCTTCTCTATTTTTTGACGAGAAATTCTCTACTTTACTCAAATAATTGATAGTAGTCTGAAATCTTCATTTTTGCTTTTTCTTCTTTGTTCAAATCTTGGATGATACGACCATCTTTCATGACAATCAGACGATTTCCATACTTCAACGCATCCTCCATATGGTGGGTAATCATCAAGGCTGTTAGATGATCCTTGTTGACAAACTCATCTGTTAACTCCATCAATGCAACACTGGTCTTGGGGTCAAGGGCTGCTGTGTGTTCATCCAACAAAAGCAACTCTGGTCGTTTCAAGGTTGCCATCAAGAGGCTCAAGGCCTGACGTTGACCACCTGATAGAAATTCAATCGGAGTGTCCAGATGTTTTTCAAGACCATTTCCAACCTTTTCAATGGTAGCCTGAAACTCTTCACGATGACTTGATAGTCTTCTAGGCAGGAGCCCTCTCTTCTCACCACGAAACTTGGCAATCAAAAGATTTTCCGCCACCGTCATACGGGGAGCCGTACCCATCTTAGGATCCTGAAAGACACGAGACAAGTACTTAGCCCGCTTTTCAGGTGAAAAATGCGTCACGTCCTCGCCCATAATACGGATACTTCCACTTGTTAAAGGTAGGGTACCTGCAATAGTGTTAAAAAGCGTTGACTTCCCTGCTCCATTTCCACCTAGGATGGTAATGAAGTCATGTTCAAAAATCTCAAGAGAAACATCATTCAGAATGATTTTTTCCTCGTCAAAGCCATTCGTAATGACTTTGGTAGCATTTTTTAATTCTACAATTGCTGTCATTTGCTAAACTTGACTCCTTTCAGGTATTTGCTTTTGAAGGTTGGAATCATAAGGCAAACTGCCAAAATCAAGGCGCTGTACAAACGAAGATAACTTGTATTAAACCCAAGAGCAATCACTCCCCAGACGAGGAACTGATAAGCAATAGACCCTACAACGATGGTCATGAGTCGCTCTGCCAAGGTCAAACTCTTGAACAAAACCTCACCAATAATCAAGCTAGCAAGCCCTACGACAATCACGCCGATTCCTCGAGAAACATCCGCATATCCTTCTTGTTGAGCAATTAAGGCTCCTGCAAGCGCGATAATCCCATTTGAGAGAACCAAGCCCATAAGTTCCATTCGTCCTGTATTGATACCAAAGCTACGAGCCATATCGGGATTGTCACCTGTAGCGATGTAGGCCTGACCTAGTTTGGTATCAAGGAAAAAGAGCATAAGGCCAATAACAAGAGCTACAAAGATAAATCCAGTCAGGAGTTGGTTAAGATCTGAATCAAAAGGCAAGACATCCTGAATTTGCTTGGTTCCAAGAAGCCCCAGATTGGCACGTCCCATAATCATGAGCATGATGGAATGGCAAGAAGTCATGACCAGAATCCCTGATAAGAGGGTTGGGATTTTTCCTTTGGTATATAAGAGACCGGTCGCCATTCCAGCTAGACAGCCCGCTCCTACTGCGGCTAGGGTTGCTAAAAATGGGTTGACTCCCTGTGTTATCAAGGTTACAGCTACTGCTCCCCCAAGAGGAAAAGAACCTTCAGTAGTCATATCTGGAAAATTCAAAATTCGAAAAGTCATAAAGATTCCCAAACCTAAAATCGCCCAGACCATCCCCTGAGAAATAATGGATACTATCATAATCTTTCACTCATTTCTTTCTTTAGTAAAAATGGGAGGAGATGTGCCCAGCTCCTCCTTTATATTTATTCAATCACTTGTCCTGCTTCTTTTAGAACGGACTCAGGAATGGTGATACCAAGTTCCTGCGCTAGTTTTTTGTTAATCACTGACTTACCAGTTGAAAATACATTAACTGGCGTATCAGCTGGTTTTTCACCTTTCAAAACTTTGGCAATCATCTTACCAGTAGCCACTCCAAGATCGTGTTGGTCAACTACTACAGATGCTAATCCACCTGCTTCTACCATGGCAGTAGCACTTGGGTAGATTGGCTTTTTAGCTGTTTGGTTGCTTGAAACAACTGTTGAGAATGCTGATGCGATGGTGTTGTCAATTGGAACCCAAATCGCATCAACCTTACTTGTCATGACATTAACTGTTGAAGCAATTTCATTGGTTGATGGAACGGCAAATGTTTCGACTGTCAAACCTGCTTTTTCAGCATAAGCCTTGAATTCTTCTACCTGTGTTTTTGAGTTATCTTCGCTACTTGAGTAAAGAGCACCGATTGTTTTGACATTTGGTGTCAAAGTTTTAATCAATTCCACTTGCTGTTCAGCTGGGTTGTGGTCTGACACCCCTGTAATGTTGCCACCTGGTTTTTTCAAATCTTTGACCAAGTTAGCACCGATTGGGTCTGTAATAGCAGCCATGATAACTGGTAGATCTTTAGTAGCACTTGCAAGTCCTTGAGCTGCTGGTGTTGCAATCCCAACAACTACATCGTTTCCATTTGCTACCAATTGTTTACTCATGGTTGCAACCTTGCTCTGATCGCCTTCAGAGTTCATAAAGTCGATTTTTACTTGGTCGTCCTTATAGCCTTCTTCAGCTAGTCCATCTTGAATTCCTTGGTAAATCAAGTCCAAGGATGGGTGACTAACAAATTGAAGGACACCAACCTTAGCGACCTTTTGCTCTTCCTTAGCTGATGGCTTGTTCATAGATGAATAAATCAAGCTAGCCACCACCAATACTGCTAATCCAGCCACAATTCCAATCAAACGTTTATTTTTCATTTTTCTTTCTCCTTAATTCTTTTACCTTAACTTTTTAAATCACATCATCAAGCGATGCCATCGTTTAAATTCCAATATCTTTCCTCCCCATAGAAAAAGTCCTCACACAAAAAACTTGTGTGAGGACGTCGATGCGCGGTGCCACCTCAATTATAGGGAATATCCCTATCGCTCTTTCTCGCAATAACGAGTTGCACTGTAAGGTGTGCTCACCGAATTTTTATGATTTCAAATTCTTAAGTACATTCAGCCCAATTTCATCAATTTCATCTATCTGCTTTCACCAAACACAGACTCTCTAAAAAATGAGCAAGATTACTTTCTGAATGTTTAAATTATATCATTTTTCAACTACTTGTCAAGCTTATTTTTAGAATTTTTTAAACAATTCAAAAACTTCCCCTTGAAAAAAGAGGAAGTTTGTAGAATATCAGCCAGAATTACGTAAACCAGTTGCAATTCCGTTAATAGTTGTATGGATCAGTTTTTCTTCATCTGCCGACAATTCTCCGCGACGTTGGCGTTTGATCAACTCCAACTGGATGTAGTTCAGGATATTAAAGTAAGGCATACGATAGTTTAGACTGTCTTTTAGGTAAGAGTTTTCTGCCAAGAGTTCGTCATAACCTTCGATAGCTAAAATAACGTCCTTAGTCAACTGCCATTCATCTAAAATAGTGTAGTAGATAGCTTGTACTTCTTCGTCTTCACAGAGCTTGGCATATTCAAAAGCAATGTTCATGTTAGACTTAGACAAGACCATGTCTACATTGGAAAGCAAAGATTGAAAGAAAGGCCAGTTTTGGTACATGTCACGAAGAAACTCGATATTCTTCGGATCTTGATCTATAAATTCTTTAAAGCTTGATCCCACTCCGTACCATCCAGGGAACATGACACGGCTTTGTGACCATGAGAAGACCCAAGGGATAGCACGCAAACCGCCAATTTCAGTGATGGTCTTACGAGCTGCTGGACGCGAACCGATATTGAAGCTTGAAATAGCCTTGATTGGACTTGATTCAAAGAAATAGTCATAGAAATGTTCATTTCCAAAAACCAAATCACGGTAGATATCATAACTACGGTCTACTACTTGATCCATGATAGCTTCGTAACGATTTGACGTATTGGTATCACTCTTCTTCTTTGTAATCATACGGTTAATGGCTGCAGAAACCAACATTTCAAGGTTATAATAAGCAGCGTCTTTGTTTCCGTATTTATTTCCAATGACTTCTCCTTGCTCAGTCAGACGGATACGGTCCTTAATAGACTTGAGCGGTTGAGATGTGATGGCTTCATAAGTTGGTCCACCACCACGACCCACAGTACCACCACGACCATGGAAGAAAGTAACCTTAACGCCAAATTCATCCCCAATAGCCGTCAGTTGTTGTTGCGCTTTATAGAGAGTCCAACATGATGACAGGTAACCACCGTCTTTGTTACTATCAGAGTAGCCAAGCATGATTTCTTGGTAGTTGTCTTTTGAAGCAATCCATTTTTTAGCCAAAGGTAGAGAGAAATATCTTCTCATAGTCTCTTCTGAGTGATCCAAGTCTTCGATTGTTTCAAAGAGGGGAACAATCTGAACGCGGGCTTTTTGGGCATCCACCAAGCCGACTTCCTTAAGCATAATGGCTAGCTCTAACATATCAGATACACTGGTTGCGTGAGAAATGATGGTTTGACGAATAACATTTTCACCCAGTTTATCCTTCAACTTGCGCGCAGCTTTAAAGATAGAGAGTTCTTTTTCAAGCAGTTCTGACTTTTCAGCATGAGTCGCTGAGAGGATACGAGGATCTTCTTCCAACTCTTTTAAGAGGAGGGCACATTTTTCGTCTTCAGACAGATCGCTATAGTGGTCGTTGATTCCTGCGGATGCTAACAATTCTGCCACACAAGCTTCATGAACACTAGAATCTTGGCGCATATCAATAGAAGCAAGATAGAAACCAAAGATTTCGACAGCTTGCATCAACTCGACAAATTCTCCAGAAATCAGGTATTCCCCTTTGTTTTCAAGGAGAGAATCGCGAATCGCCAACAAGTCTTGATAGAATTCATCTGCGGTAGCATATCTTGGATGAACATCCTTATCTTCGATAAGATAGGTCTTGGTTGCCTGCATCTTAGCTTGGATGTCAAAGAGGGCACGACGATAGAGTTCTTTTTCGCGATAAATCGAGTTATCCTGTGACTTAAGAGCCATCTCACGAACCTTGTCGCTGACATTCACGATACTGGTTGAAAGTGAAAATTCACGATAAAGATTATAAATCTTTTCATCATAGTAGTTCATGATGACTTCGCACTGAGTCAAGGCTGATTTATTGAGGGTTTCCGCTGTTACGAAAGGATTTCCATCACGGTCTCCTCCGATCCACATCCCCATGGTAATTGGTTTTGGATGTTGGAGATCAATACCTTGTTCTTTAGCTAGTTTCTTATACTCAGCCGTCAAACGTGGAACAGCATTCAGGAAAGAACTTTGGTAGTACTCCATCACGTTGGTGATTTCGTTGGTTACTTTCAATTTCTTCTCACGAATCATGTCCGTTTGCATGATAATTTCAATGTAACGACGGAGATCTGTGTGCCATTTTTCTTTATTAATCAAGCCAAGTTTGACATCACGGTACTTGCGCAAAAGCGTATGGATATGGTTGGTCAGATCCAGCATACTCTTGCGCTGTACTTGCGTTGGATGGGCGGTTAAGACGGGAACGACATTTAACTTTTCTAAAATTTCGGCTGCATTTTCTTTTTCAGCTACCATCTTAATCGTTGTAGATAGTTTTCCTAGATAGTCTTGGTCCACATTGTTTTGGTGATTGATTTCATAGGCCAAATCCACATCCTCAGAGATATTAATCAAAAGTGGAAGGATAGAGAAATAGCGTGAAATGTAAATCATTTCTTCATTTGAAAGACTGGTCACTAGGTCATTGAGCCCTTGATAATTCTCGCTAGTTGATAATTCCTTCAACTGGATAATCTTTTCAAAGGTTTCTGGCGCTAGCATATTTTTTGTGATATCTTCTAATAACTCAGTCAGAATCAAGACTTCTTCTTGGACGACTGCTTTATTACTATAGTTTTCTAATTTTTGAAGAGACATATACTTTCCTTTCCATTCAATCCTTACAGACTTTCATCGGTTTGATTTTCGTATTCTCTGATAAGTTTGGCACGTTTTTCACTTGCGTCAATGTTCAGTACAAGCGCGATGGCTACGGATAATACCAATAAACTGTTCCCACCTTGTGAAAGGAAGGGGAAGGTTACCCCTGTAGAAGGAATCAACCCTGAAATCCCACCGATATTGACAAAGACCTGAACAAGGATCATCCCTCCGACGCCAATAGCAACCATAGAGTTAAAGGGGTCCTTTGCTCGAATACCAACCAAGATGATTCGCAAAATCAAGAAGAAGAGTAGAGCCAAAATCATACTGGCTCCTACGAATCCAAACTCCTCAATGACAATCGAAAAGACGAAATCCGTATGGGCTTCTGGCAGATAACCACGCTTCTCGATAGAATTCCCCAGTCCCAGTCCGAACCAGCCACCATTTACCATTGCATAGTAGGAATTTGCGAGCTGGTGCCCTGCACCCGCCAAGTCATTAAAGGGATTAAAGAAGGCACTAAAACGTTTAGCAACGTAACCAAATACAGGAATTTGAGAGAACTTTTCAACCCCAACAAAGCGAATAACAGACAAGACTAACATTGAGCTCCCTGCCAAGAGAGCCAAAATGGTCGAGAACCAACGATAGGCGATCCCACTAACCGTATACATGATGAGCGCCACCAAGACCAAGATGGTCGCATTTCCCAAGTCTGGGAAAATTCCCAAGCTACCAATCAGAACCAGCAGAACAAAACGCCAATCATTAAAAGCTCGAGGAATCCATTGATTTTGAGTTAAAACTTGAAAATCGTAAATACCAATTTCATCCTGTTGTTTTGAAAAACGTTGGGCCAAGTACCAGACGATGATAATCTTCAAATACTCCGCTGGCTGAATGGTCAAAGGTCCTACTGAAATCCAACCATAGGCTCCATTGACTGGCGTACCAATTAAGCGAGCCAGAGCTAAGAGAATCAGCTCAACAAACATAACAATAAATAAAAGTCGTTCTTTTCTTAAAAAATTCAGTTTCAGCTTATATATCAAGACAATCAATATTAAACTAAATATCCAAAACATTCCCTGACTTCGAACCAATTGGAGGGCACTTTTACCTTCTTCGATAAGAATGGCACTGGTTGTAGAATAGACTACAATCAAACCCAAAATAGATAAAAGGAAGTAAGGAACTAGAATAGAATAGTTTAACAGGTGCCTCTTACTAATCTTCATAGTATCACCAATCTAATGAGAACAAAAGAAATTATTCCCAAATTCCGTTTATTTTCTAGTTTTGATTGCTATTATACCATTTTTTCCGAAAGAAAAAAACTCTTACCCTTAAGATAGAAGATTTTCTCATAAGAAAAAGAGCACTTGGCTCTTTTCTGTTTTATTCTTTTGAAGAACTGCTTGAGCTTGAATCTCCACCACCGATGTATTGGGTGAAGATATTTTGGAATGATTGGTCTTTAACCTTGATGTTTGCTGCTTGCAATTCTTTACCAATTACTCCTTGAACAAAGGCTGAATCATTTTGTTTTTGAGTCAAGATGATGGTCTTCAATTTTTCTTTGTAATCCTCTATATTAGAAGATTTTTCTGTTTTTTTCGTTACTTTGATGATGTAGAACTGACTACTGTAGGCTTGTGTTCCAGTAGCTGTAATCACATCAGAAACCCCGTTCACATCCAAGGCAAAGGCTGCTTTCTTGACTTGTTCTGGAAGTTCTGTAGAAGCAGAGTCAAAAGTGATTTCTCCACCATTTTCTTTTGTTTTATCGTCGTTAGAGTTGTCTTTTGCCAACTGAGCAAAATCCGCACCTTCTGCTTTAGCTTTCTCAAGTACTTCTTTTGCCTTGTCTTCATTATCCAAACGGATGATTTGAGCTGTTACATCTGGTGTGTAAGACTCAAAAGCTTTTTGGTAGGCTTCGTCTGTCAACTCGCTCTCTGCAGCCTTCTTAACCGCTAATTCAACCAATTTGCTGGTACGGATTTGAGCTTTACGAGTCTCAGGTGTCATACCTGCACGTTGAAGCACGCTGTTGTAGCTATCGCCGTATTTCTTTTGTTCTTCAGCAACGGCATCATCCACATCTTTATCCGTTACCTCCGACCCATATTGTTGTTCAAATACTTTTTGGATGGTCATATTGAGCAAGACTTGTTGTGCAGTTGGATTGTTCTTTACTTCTTCAAAGAATTGATGCTCTGTAATCACATCGCCCTTCATGCTGATCAAATCTTTTCCTTCAGAACTGTTTGAACAAGCTGCAAGTGTTGCTACTGATAAAAGTGTGATGGCTCCTGCCATAAGTTTTTTCTTCATGTTTACTCCTTTTACGGTAAGTGTTACCTTATCTATTTTACTATAATTTCTTAAATTTTTCTGAAAATCATTCACTCTCAGGAAGCTCTACTTCTGCTAGATTCTTTCGTAGCATGAGAATGCCGTCTCCAAGCGGAACTAGAGTTGCTGTTAGACCTGGATTGTCCAAAGTTGCATCGAAAAGTCTTTGCAAACCACGGTAAATGGTTCGTTGACCTCGGCGGACTTCCATGATGTCCTTGGCAACATCTCCTCCTTGAAAAATATCATCCAAGACCACTACTCCACCGACTTCCAAATGTTTAAGGATTTCAGGCAGAAAGACGATATACTTGGACTTGGCCGAATCCATAAAGACAAAGTCATAAGTTTCTGTCAGAGTAGATAAAACATCTACTGCATCTCCCTCTAAAAGAGTGATTTGCTTACGACTGTCAAACTTGGCAAAGTTCTCCTTGGCAAAACCGATCATCTCAGGATTACGGTCAATGGTTGTAATCTTTGCATCTGGCGCATGTTCTGCCATCAAGAGGGCAGAAAAGCCAATAGCTGTCCCAATTTCCAAAATGTTCTTGGGCTGTATGGTCTCCATGAGAAATCGAAAATACGCGACCGTTTCATGGGGAATGATGGGAATATTTTCCTTGCGAGCGAAGGTCTCCAATTCTTTCAAGGAACCTGTCACCTGCTTTTGACGCTGGCGCATGAGTTCTACGATTTCTTCCTTGACGACGGGACGTCGCATATTGTGATTGGCATTTTTACTGTAAGACTCTACCATCTTAAGCTAGTCCCAATTTTTCAACAAGGGCTTCAAACTCATTCAAACGGCGTTCAAAGACTGCAAAGGCATCGTTGAGGTAGTCTTCCTTCTCCATATCGACGCCCGCTTTTCTCATGACATTGAGCGGATAGTCTGACTTACCTGCTTTGAGATAGTCGATATAGCGGTCACGATCTTCTGGACTACCATGGACAATCTTTTCAGCCAAGGCTGAAGCAGCTGCAAAACCTGTTGAATACTGATAAACATAGTAGTTATAGTAGAAGTGTGGAATGCGCGCCCACTCGTATTGGATCTGAGGATTGTCTTCCTTGCTGAGTCCGTAGTACTCTTGGTTCAAGTCAGCGTAGAGTTTATTGAGGAAATCACTTGTCAAGACTTCTCCATTTTGGTCTGCTTGGTGGATAGCATGTTCAAACTCAGCGAATTGAGTTTGACGGAAAACTGTTCCACGGAAACCATCTAGGAAGTTATTGAGAATAGCAAAGCGAGTTGCATCGTCTTCCACTTCTTCCAACAATTTCTCTGTCAAGATATTTTCGTTAGTCGTTGAGGCAATCTCAGCCAAGAAGATAGAATAATCTCCGTAAACATAAGGTTGGGTTTCACGAGTATAGCTAGAGTGCATACTGTGACCTGTTTCATGGACAAGGGTAAAGAGATTATCTAGATTGTCCTGCCAGTTGAGAAGCATAAAGGCATTGGTATCGTAAGAACCACCAGAGTAGGCACCAGAACGCTTGCCTTGGTTTTCATAGACATCAATCCAACGCTCACTGAAGGCACGTTTAACACGGCTCAAGTAGTCGTCACCTAAAACCGCCAAAGCTTCTTCTGCCTTTTTCAAGGCTTCCTCATAAGTAAAGCTGTATTCTACTGAAGATAGCGGTGTGTAGACATCGTACATCTTGAGATCTGAAATCCCCAAGATTTTAGAACGAAGGTTAAGGTAACGATGCAAGAGTGGCAAATGCTTGCGAACTGCTGCTACTAGATTGTCATAGACACTTTCTGGAACAAAGTTTGCTGCGAGGGCTGCATGGCGAGCACTCTTATAGTTGCGAACTTTTGCTCGATAGTTTTGCACCTTAACATTTGTCTGCAAGGTCTTAGCATAAGTGTGTTGGAATTGCTCATATGTCGCATAAAGGGCTTCATAGGCACCACGACGCACTTCACGGTTTTTAGACTCCATCAAACGGATGTAAGTACCGTGTGAAAGTTGCACTTCCTTGCCTTCGTCATCAAGCACGTATGGGAAGCTAATATCCGCATTGTCCAAAATAGCGAAGGTTTCACTAGCAGAACCAAAGATTTCTCCTGCTCCAGCAAGCAATTCTTCCTCACGTTGCGAAAGAACATGGTCTTTCTTTTGCAAGAGCTTGTCAAAAAAGTGTTTGTAAACTTGGAGTTTTGGTTGAGCTTCTAGGAAGGCCGCATACTGCTCTTCGCTAATCTCCATAAACTCAGGTTCATAGAATGAAAAGGCTTGTTCTAACTGACTGTATAGGGTCATTGCCTTAGCATAGTACTCTTGATACTTGGATTCACGCGTGTCCTGGTCATTTTTCATATGTGCATAGACATAAAGCTTTTCAACTTGGCGTTCCAAATCAAGTGAAAATTCTGTGATCTCAAGCAAACTGTCTGCGCTGTCTAAGAGATGTCCCTCATACTGAGATGCTGTTTGTACTTTTTCAGTTAAATCTTTCAAGGTTTCTTCCCAAGCCTGGTCTGTTGGGTAGATTGTTGAAAGATCCCATGTATCTTTTTCACTTATTTCATGTCGTTGTAATACCATAAGATTCCTCCATCCTTTCTATTTTACCACATTTTTTGAGAAATATAAGTGATAAAAGGCTGGTGGATAGAGCTTTTGGCGATTATTTTTCGGATTTATTTGATAGTAAGCCTGAAAATTTCTATAATAGCTAGTCAAATCCGTTTCAATCTGCAAAAAATCACCTGATTCAATTGGTCTGACTTGGGGATACCAGTCGTCCAGTTGATGGTTTAATAGATTGTCTCCTTGATGATATGCTGCCTCCTGCTTCTTCATCCAGTAGGACGTTTGGTAGTACAACTGTTGGCGAATGTAGTGACAGATAGTTGAATCTTGAGAAACTGTAAGACTAGCTAGCTTTTGTTTCTGATAAGGAAATCGTAGAATTTCCAAGAGATTTCCTTGACCAAAGGGAAATTCCTTGACCTGAAAATGAAGCTTGCCACGTAGGTCCTGATGCAGAAGATATTTGAGTCTCAAAACTTGTTTTTTGAAATCTAGTTCCCAAACATAGAAACCCATATTTTGACTAAAATAGAGAAATCCCCTTTGCAGTTGTGTTAATCGCTCCTTTAACCAGAGTTTTTCTCCCAGTAGCCAAATAACTTTGTAGCCCTGACTACGGTAGCCTTGACTTCTGTCGCCTAAAAGCTTTTGAGACAAGGGACTGCACTGAACCTCCAGAGCTAGTTTCCCATTGACGAGAACATCCGCAATCTGCTGGATCTCAGGCAGACTATATTCTAAGGCAACCTGACAGTCTTTCTTGGCCCAGTGATAAAGGGCCTCTTTGTTGCCCAAGTGTTCTGGACTTTCATTCTCGAATATAGCGATGCAATCTCTTAACCTTTCATGGGCAAAGTGCGTCCGAATACTCTGTCCTTGGCGTAACCGTAGTCCGCCTCCACAGGCTGGACAAGTATAAGCTTGCTTGGTCACATCTTTTTCGAGGGCATTTACCAAATTCCCCTTGGCATCTCTGGCTACAAACATGGTCTACCTCCTTTTCTCATTTATTCGAAAAAGAACTAAAAAAGACTGGAATTCCAGCCTTTCATATTACTTTTCTACCTTTTAAACCTCTTAGAGTATTTTTTTAGCATGGGAATGAGATTGGGGATTTGTTCGCTCCTAATGACGAGCACACCGTATTCCTGGCAACGATTGGCATAAACGGGATTGATTTTTCCCGTACAAACAATCAACTTGAGGCAGCTCTCCCCAGCAAAATGATTGGCATAGACTTCTAGCTCATTGATGGCTTCAACTGATAAATCTGTCATCTTGCAGGAGATAAAGGTAATCGAGCGACCCTTTCTTAGAATGACATCAATCTCATTTTGAACATTGTCTGCCTCCGGAAAGATACCATTCCAATCAATCTCACCACCAATCATGCACTCATCAAACAGCTGAGATTCAAGCGCTAAGATATAGAGATATACCTCTAAAATATGCCCCTTGTTGCGGCAAAAAACTTGGGCTTCTTGACTTGGAAAGCTGTAGCTTACTCGCCACTTGTCCTCGCTTTCAATACGAAGCATGCCCGCTTCTACTAGTAAAGGGATAAGGGATTCTGGATAGAGGTAGTACTTGCCGTTGTTTTCCAGTATCTTTTCGGTTTCAGTATGCAGGTCATTGGTCTTAGCTAGAGAGAAAAATTGGGTTACTTGATACCAGTGGGCAGGATTGGCAATGGCAGAGCTGGCTAGTTTTTTAATAGCCGCAATTTGCTGAGCTGAGTGGATAGGGCGTTTTGATTTGAGCATTTTTCCACCACGCAAGGCTATCAACTGTTGGATGCTTAGGGTTGGAATGTCCAAATCTTCTTTTTCTAACTGACCAGCCACCCACTTGTATTGTTTTCCTCGTTCGACATCCATGGCAACAATCGGGAGGTCCCGATTCAAGCCATATTGATAGAGAGATAAGGCTAGTAGTGAATCCCCGCCAAAAACATCGAGAATAACTTGGTCATAGCCTGCAAGGCAATAATCTAACTGGTCTGTTAATTGTTCTAAAGATAGCTGACGAAAGGCCACTCGTTGGATATGGGGGACTTCTTCTAGGATAAACTGACGGAGAGAAACTTTCTCTTCATTGCTTATTTTCGTCAAAGAAAGGAAGAGAATCTCGTCACAATCACTGATAAAGGCTTGGTAGACATTCTTTTCCAATACATGCCGATCATACAATTCCACCAAAAGACTCGCCATTTGATCACCTCCATCATCTACACTTTCTTGCGCCGAGAGTGTCAGCAACACAGTTCTACTACTCTGATTTCCTACTTCTAGTATAGCATAAAATCCTGCTCGTCCCAATCAACCAACGCAAACAAAAACGAATAGAAACCTTGCAAAGTGGTTTCTATTCGCTGGGTTAAGTTTGATTTACTTGACTTTTTTGGCTAACATGGTCGCAAAGCGTAGTTGAATGCGATTGCCATTTTCATCACGACGGTGCAGATGTCCTGGATTTTCATTGTACTTGACCAATTCCCAATCCTTGTAGTAGTCCGCCAATTCCCCTTCTTTAAAGGTGAATGGGAAGTTGACTGAGCAAGGATAATCCTCCGTGTCCATGGCACAGACGATAAGATTATAGCCACCGACCGTGGTATGCTCCTGCATATTTTGGATGATAGCTGGAATGCGGTCCGCTTGTAGGAACATGAGAACAACTGTTGAAACGATGAAATCATAGTCTTGGCTAATGCTGGCTGAATTGATATCATAAAGTCCGACAGGCATGTCTAGATCCTCTTGCTCTACAATGCTTTGCAAGATTTCAAGGGACAATTCATTTTGATCCACAGCTGTCACATCAAAACCATTCTGTGCAAGAAAGAGAGAGTTACGTCCTTGACCACAACCCAAATCCAAGGCTCTTCCTGGTTTCACCGTCTGCATAGCCTCTAGGACCTCTGAATGGACTGGATTGGTATTGTATTTCTTAGGGAAATAATCCTCAGGTTTACAATAAAATTCCAAGTACCATTCTACATCATCAGTGGCAGCTTCCACTCGGTGCCAGGCTTGTGGTTGCGCCATGGGATTGTCAGCCCCTGCCTCAAAGAGGTGCTCAGCTAGAACCTCACCATCTTCAGTCAATTCAATAAACTTGAGTGCCCCCTTCAAGACAGTAATTTTTCCCCAAGTGCCGACCTTGGTATTGTGCTTTTGCTGAACTGCTTCAGGCATGGTCTGTTTATTCCACAAGGGCATCCGTTTATAGGCAATTAATTTTTCCATTTTACTTCCTCTTCTTAACGCTGGTTGACAGCTTTCATCACACGCGCGATGTCGCGGTTTTGTTCACGACGCTTGATCGACTCCCGTTTGTCATAGTCATGCTTCCCTTTAGCAAGTCCTAAAAGAAGCTTGGCATAGCCATCTTTGAGATAGACTTTGAGGGGAACAAGGGTCATTCCTGTCCCTTTGGTCTCTTGTTCCAATTTTTGAATTTGCTTCTTATGGAGCAGGAGTTTACGACGGCGTTCTGGTTCCTGGTTCCAGATATTACCCTCTTCGTAAGGAGCGATATGAACATTGCTCAGCCAGACTTCCCCATTTTTTACTTGGGCAAAGCCGTCCTTGAGATTGATTCGAGCAGCTCGAACGCTCTTAATTTCAGTTCCGGTCAGGACCATTCCTGTCTCTAGCGTATCTACGATTGTATAGTCGTGGTGCGCCTTTTTATTTTGTGCGACGACCTTTCCCTCGCCCTTTGCCATGCTTGGCTCCTTTCTTAGCTACTTCTTTGTAAAAAGGTTTCTTGCCTTTTTTCTTTTTATCTTTTTGTGAATGCTTGTGCTTATCATTTGAGCGCCCTGATTTTCTCTTGTCTTCCTTCTTATCTGAACGACGACTTGAGCCACGACCTCTATCTTTGCGCCCAGCTTGTTTCAAACCTTTTTCGATGACATCAAACTCACTTGGGATATAAGAGAAGTCAATTTCACCTGTCATCTTATCGGCTCTTTCAACTCGAATGCGAATCTGCTGACCTACACTGAAAGTTATGCCCGATTTCTCCCCACGGAGAGTCAAATCCCGTTCGTTGAAATGATAAAATTCAGGTAGATTGGTAATGTGAATCAAGCCTTCAACTGTATTTGGCAATTCGACAAAGAGACCGAACTTGACAATGCTGGATACAACTGCATCGTACTCTTCTCCCACGTATTCTTCCATGTACTCAGCCTTTTTCATGGCTTCGACTTCACGCTCCGCCTCGATGGCACGACGTTCACGGTTGGAAGACTGGGTTGCAATCTCTGGAATCACTTGCTCAAAATGCTCTGCTATTTCCTTAGAACGGCCGTAATCCCGAATCATACGGTGGACAAGGAGATCTGGATAACGGCGAATAGGACTGGTAAAGTGAGTGTAATAGTCGGCAGCAAGACCATAGTGACCGTGATTGTGCTCTGAATAGCGAGCTTGTTGCATGGATCGGAGAAGCATCATGGACAATACATCCGCATAGGGTTCTCCCTCAACAGCACGCATGATGTCTTGAAGCGCCTCCTGGCTAATCTCACTGGCAGTCCCATAAATCCGCAAACCAAAGCTTGAAGCATAGTCAATAAACTTCTGAACTTTTTCAGCTTTGGGCTCCTCGTGAATTCGATAGATGAAAGGTAGATCCAACTTGCTAAAGTGCTCGGCAACCGTTTCATTAGCAATTAACATGAAGGACTCAATCATCCGCTCAGCAATACCACGTTGGCGAAGAACGATATCCACAGGCTTACCTTTTTTATCCACTAGAATCTTTGCTTCGCTGGTATCAAAGTTAAGGTCGCCACGCTTCTCACGCATACTTTCTAGCCTTTCATGAAGCTTGGCCATGAGCTCGATACTAGGAACAATTTTCTTAAACTCTTGTCTTTTTTCCTCGTCACCTGCTAGGATATCATTAACAGCGCTATAGGTCATACGAAAACTAGTCTTGATGACTGTTTGGGTAATGGTGTAATGAACCACACGACCGTGTTTATCAATTTCCATAATGGCAGACTGGGTCAAGCGATCTACTTGAGGATTGAGAGAGCAGATACCATTTGACAGTCGTTCTGGGAGCATTGGAACTACACGGTCTGTCACATAAACAGAAGTCGCACGGTTAAGGGCTTCCTTGTCAAGTGCAGAACCCTCTGTCACATAGTAGGAAACATCCGCGATGTGAACTCCGAGTTCTAGATTGCCATTTTTCAAAGGCTTGATGTGTACTGCGTCGTCCAAGTCCTTGGCATCCGCACCGTCAATGGTAAAGGTAAGCTCATCTCTTAAATCAAGACGCCCTTCCATATCCTTTTGAGATGGAGCTTCTGGTACACTTTCTGCCTCCTTGAGAACAGCTTCTGGAAATTCTGAAACAATATCCATGGATTCCAAGACTTCAAGAACGTCAATCCCAGCATCAGTCGAGTGCCCCACCACGTCGAGCACACTAGCGACAAAGAAATCATGTTTCTTACTTGGGTATTTGTCTATGAAGACCTTAAGAACCTCTGTCCCTTCCAACTTGATAGCTGGTTTCTTCACATAAATCGGTTGGCTGATTTTCTGATTCTTTGAACGAATGTAGCCCGCATACTTGGGCTTTTCCTGATCCAGAACAATTTGTCCGACAACTGTCGTCAGGCTATGCTCTAGGATATCGATAATTTTGGCTTCTGCAGCAGTTCCCTTGTTACGGTCAGCGACTTTCTTGATGACCACCTCTACGGTATCACCATCAATGGCATAGTTGACATCGTTTTTTCCTACAAAAAGGTCGTCCTCTTCGCCTTCTAGACTGACAAAGCCAAAGCCATTCTTATGGGCATGAAAAATCCCTTTGAGGGTAATTTCATGTTTCTTCTTTTGGTCCAGACATAAACTACCATCATCTTCAAAACGGATCTGGTGCTTTCTTTCCATCAGAGACAGGGTTTTAATCAACTCACGGAAATCCTTGGACCCATCCTTTCCGAGAGACTGAGCCAGGTCATTTACCGTCACTCGCCCCTTCTCTTGCAAATATTCTTTAATTTTATCTTTCATGTTTTCTTTCTAGATTTTTTAATTTTCTTTTACTGTAAGACCTTCTCAAACATCATTTAATACTCAATAAAAATCAAAGAGCAAACTAGAAAGCTAGTCGCAGGTTGCTCAAAATACCGTTTTGAGGTTGTGGATAGAACTGACGAAGTCAGTAACACATATACGATAAGCCGACGCTGACGTGGTTTGAATTTGATTTTTGAAGAGTATAAAAATAAAAATAGGCAAAGACCTAGTCCTGCCCATTTCTTATCTACTTGATAATACCGTCAATGCTAAGGCAATGGCTAGCCAGAAAAAGACTAAAATACCTGTCAAACGTTGCATCACAGCTTCAAAACCACGCGCTTTACTACGTTCAAACAAATCACCTGAGCTGGCATCAAATACATTGCTGGATTGGTTCTTAGTTGGTTGCATGAAAATCGCAATCACAATCACAACAGATAATACTAATAAAATGGTTAATAATAGGTTATACATATCAAACTCCTTAAAATCCCTATTATTTTACCATAAATTCTACTTAGATTCAAGATGTAAAGTTACTTTTCTTTCCTTTGGACAATATTTTAACACCTCAATCTTGTCTGGATGGGTTTTGGAGTTCTTACTGGTTAGATAATTCATGCTGCCACAAGAGGAGCACTTGAGATTGATTTTTACTCGCACTAGATTTCCTTTACTTTTAATAATGATCTAAATTGCACTAAGTTACATAAACAACTGAAAGCTACACAGGCTGCTGTCGCATAAAAGACAGCATGGTAGCCCAAATATCCTGCAACTGCGGATCCCGCCATAGGTCCGATCACTCCACCAAGGTAAAAAAAGACTTGGTTGAAGGCGAAAATCCTTGAAATACCTGATTTTGGAGTCATTTTGCTGAGAAGGGCATTGACTCCTGGTATGAGAGCACCTGTTCCCAAACCAAAGAGAAAACGATACAAGCCAAGTTGAAGGGGGCTGGTTGCATGGGCACAAAGTAGGTAAATGATGACGGAATAAATCTGCGCTGCAACTAACAATCTATGATTCCCTACCTTATCGCCAAGTCTTCCTAGAATTCCAGCACTCATCATGCTAGAAAAGCCCATGCTGGATACGATTAATCCTGATACAAAGAGGAGATTCTCAGTCTGCCCTAAGTCCCGCACATAGAGAGCTAGAATGGGACCAATTGATTGAGCTGAAAATTGAATGACGAAGCTCGTCAAAAATAGATTCACTAAAAGCCTAGGATACTTGAAAGAAGAAAATACTTCTTTCGTTGGGATAGCCTTCTCCTTAGCCACTGGTTGAAAATCTTCCTTGATAAAGAAAATGGTTAGGATTGCAGCTAAAAATAAGAAAGCACCTACCAATAAAAAGACATTACGAATGCCAAAAATTTCAGCAATAAAGCCTCCAACAAAGGGGCCCGTCAGTGTTCCCGCAACTACACCTGTAGATAGAGTCCCCAGAGCCGCTCCAGACTTATCTTTCGGTACCTGACTAGCAATCAAGGCTGTTGCATTGGGGACAAAACCAGTAAATACACCATTGAGCAAGCGCAAAAAGAGTAGCCAATAGATATTTGGCACGAAGGCCAAACCTCCCATCGTAATGGTCATGGCAAGACCTGCTCGAATCATCATGGGTTTTCGACCGTACTTGTCAGCAAGAATACCCCAGATGGGAGAAACTAGAGCTGCTGAAACAGCCGAAACTGAGATGGCTAATCCAGCATAAAAAGCAACTTGGTCTCCTTCAATTCCCAACTGCTCCACAAAGATAGGCATGAAAGGAACGACCAAGGAAATGCTGGCGCCCGTTAGAAAACTACCGAACCAGGCGACACGAAGATTCTCTTTCCAACTAATCTCTTGCACAGCTATCGCCTCCTTCAAGTAACTTCACTACTTGAGCCACAAGCTGATCACGACTGCCATTATTATCTAGTATATGACTCGCTAATTTTTTCTTTTCTTCTAAAGACCATTGGGCGGCCAAACGGGACTCTGCTACTTCCTTAGAAAGATGATCCCGTTTCATGAAACGTTCTATTTGGATATCACGATCCACATAGACCAGCCACGTTTCATCAAACCAGTTGGCGTAGTCCTGTTCAAAAAGTAGGGGAATATCCATGAAAAAAACTGTTTCTGTCTGAGCTAACTGGTCTCTCAGTGCAGCCAATTCCTCACGAATAATCTCCCCTTGGGTTTGTTTAGACCATTCCCGCTCCTCAGGATTTGAGAAGATGAGACTAGCTAGGAGAGGGCGATTGAGTTCTCCATTTTCTAAGATAATTTCCTGCCCAAAGTGCTGAACTAAGAGCTGATAAAGACGACCACCAGGTTTTTGTAGCTGGTGGACGACTGCGTCAGCATCCACCACTTGAAAACCTTTCTCTCTTAGGAAATTTGTTACAGTTGACTTACCAGAGGCAATTCCTCCTGTGATTCCAATGATTTTTCCCATCAGTCCCTCCTTTGACACTGAGGACAAAAATGAGTTCCTCGTCCACCGAGCTGGAATTTCTCAATCACTGCCCCACAGCGGGAACACGCTTGTCCAGTCTTATCATAGACCTGATGGAAGTCCTGCATGGTTCCGTCTTCCCCAAAGGCATTGGTATAGGTACGAATGGTGGAGCCGCCTTTTTCAACAGCCTGCCCCAAAACAGCAATGGTCTGGTCATGAATAGCTGTCGCTTCTTCTGCTGTCAAAGTCTGGGAAGGTCTTGCTGGATGAACCTGAGCTCGCCAGAGAACCTCATCCACATAGATATTGCCAAGGCCAGCTACCAAGGTCTGGTCTAGGAGATGGGATTTGATAGGCTTTTTAGACTTGGATAGAGCAGCTTGAAAGACCTGCAAATCAAAGTCCTGCTCTCTTGGCTCAGGCCCTAGTTTTTTAGATACAAAGTAGGCATCCAAAAGGTCGGGTGCCAGCAGTTCCATAGTACCAAACTTGCGTACGTCCTCATATACAAGAGTGCCGCCATCCTCAAAATGGAAGAAAACATGGGCGTGTTTACGTTCTGGAACTTGGTCCGGATAGTAAAAATACTTTCCCTCCATCCGCAGATGGGAAATCAAGACCTTGTCTGTCAAGTAGAAAAGCAAATATTTTCCACGACGCCCCATGGACTCAATTACTTGACCAGGCACTTCCTTTTGAAACTCTTTCAAATCCGTCTTGATCATCTTGGGATAAGTAATCTCTATATTAGAAATCTTCTTTCCCAAGATCAATTTTTCTAAGCCACGACGAACCGTTTCAACCTCAGGTAATTCAGGCATAAATCCTCCTTCTGTAAAAACAAGAAGCAGGCATGAGCCCACCTCTACTTAGTATTCTTTTTCATTATAGCCAAAGTCAGCCAAATCTAGCTTTTTATCACGCCAGTTTTTCTTGACCTTGACCCAAGTTTCTAGGAAAACCTTGTCCCCTAGCATGAGTTCGATATCACGACGGGCCATGGTCCCTATTTTCTTGAGCATAGCGCCACCTTTTCCGATGATAATTCCTTTTTGGCTATCACGCTCGACCATGATAGTTGCACGAATGTGAACCTTGTCTGTCTCTTCATCCCGTTTCATAGAGTCAACCACTACGGCAACTGAGTGTGGAATCTCTTCACGTGTCAAATGAAGAACCTTCTCACGAATCATTTCTGAAACCAAGAAACGCTCAGGATGATCTGTGATTTGATCAGCTGGGAAATACTGGAACCCTTCCTCTAGATTTTCACTCAAAATATCGATTAGACGAGAAACGTTATTTCCCTGAAGAGCTGAGATAGGAACGATTTCCTTGAAGTCCATCTGGTTACGGAAGTCATCAATCTGAGACAAAAGCTGGTCTGGATGAACCTTGTCAATCTTATTCACCACCAGAATCACAGGAACCTTGGCAGCTTTCAGACGCTCGATAATCATGTCGTCGCCCTTACCACGTGGCTCATCAGCTGGCACCATGAATAGAACCGTATCCACTTCACGCAGAGTACTATATGCAGATTCCACCATGAAATCTCCAAGAGCCGTCTTAGGCTTGTGAATTCCTGGTGTGTCAATAAAGACGATTTGCTCCTTATCCGTTGTGTAAATCCCCATGATTTTATTGCGCGTTGTTTGCGCTTTGTCACTCATAATGGCAATCTTTTGCCCCATGACGTGATTCAAAAAGGTTGACTTCCCAACATTGGGACGTCCCAAAATAGCTACAAAGCCTGATTTAAATGTCATAATTTCCTCTTATTGTTTAAAATAATAAATCCCAAATGCGTGGGAGAAAGATAAGTGCACCAATCACTGCAGCAAGAAGGGAAACCACAAGTACGGCACCTGCTGCCATGTCCTTGGCTTTCTTTGCCAACATAGAAAAGTGATAGTGACTGGCTAGATCCACCACATTTTCAATAGCAGAGTTAATAATTTCAAAGGCTACTACCAAGAAAATGCTCATTAGGAGAAAGAGCCATTCAATGCGTGACACCTGAAAAACAAAACCTGCAAGGATGACTACTAGAGCCGTCACTGCATGTTTTCGCATATTGCGTTCTTCCTTGAAAGCAGTCAGAATTCCTGTAAGAGAAAATTCTAAACTGGATACCAGGTCACGATTTTTCCATTTTCGTTTATTGTCTTGTGAGTCCATAGGCTGTCAAAATTTCTTCTTGTAAACCGAACATCTCCGCTTCTTCTTCCGGAGTGTAGTGATCATAGCCGTTAATGTGTAAAAAGCCGTGTACTGCCAAGAAGCCCATCTCACGCTCAAAGCTGTGACCGTATTCCTCAGCCTGCTCATGCGCTTTATCGATAGAGATGAACAGTTCCCCAATATAAGCATCAAACTCAGACATCATCTCTGCCAATTCAGGATTTTCAAGCAAATCTTCTTCATCAAAGGCAATGTCCAACTCTGGTTTATACTCAAGGCTGATGACATCTGTCGGACGATCTGTATCACGGTACTCCAGATTGAGTTCGTGGCTACGCTCGTTGGTCACAAAAGTGACTGCCATCTCCTTGTCTTCTTTTCCTATTTTTTGGGCTGCAAATTCCAAAATTTCTTGGGTTTGTTGCAAGATTTCTTGTGAAACTTGACCAGTTTCATCTACCATTTCAATATACATGTACTTCTCGATTCTCTTTACTTGGCTTTATTATACCATATTTCCATGATTTTATTCTACCTTTTTGATATAATACTATGGAATACAATCACAAGGAGAGAACGATGTCATTTGACGGATTTTTTTTACACCACATGGTTGAGGAATTGAGAAGCGAGTTGGTCAATGGTCGCATCCAGAAAATCAATCAACCTTTTGAACAAGAGTTGGTCTTGCAAATCCGCAGCAATCGCCAAAGCCATCGCCTGCTCCTCTCTGCCCATCCTGTTTTTGGGCGCATCCAGCTAACCCAAACGACTTTTGAAAATCCAGCCCAACCTTCGACTTTTATCATGGTTTTGAGAAAGTATTTGCAGGGTGCCCTGATTGAGTCAATTGAGCAAATCGAAAATGACCGTATTGTGGAAATCACGGTTTCCAATAAAAACGAGATTGGAGACCATATTCAGGCGACTCTCATTATCGAAATCATGGGTAAACACAGCAATATTCTCCTCGTGGATAAAAGTAGCCATAAAATCCTCGAAGTCATCAAACACGTCGGCTTTTCACAAAATAGCTACCGCACCTTACTTCCAGGATCGACCTATATCGCTCCGCCAAGTACCGAGTCTCTCAATCCTTTTACTATCAAGGATGAAAAGCTCTTTGAAATCCTACAAACCCAAGAACTAACAGCAAAAAATCTTCAAAGCCTCTTTCAAGGTTTAGGACGCGATACAGCAAATGAATTGGAAAACATTCTTGTCAGTGATAAACTGTCTACTTTCCGTAACTTTTTCAATCAAAAAACCAAGCCATGCTTAACAGAGACTTCCTTCAGTCCAGTTCCTTTTGCGAATCGTGTAGGAGAGCCTTTTGCCAGTCTTTCGGATCTCTTAGATACCTATTATAAGGATAAAGCCGAGCGCGACCGCGTTAAACAGCAAGCCAGTGAACTCATTCGTCGTGTTGAAAATGAGCTTCAAAAAAATCGCCATAAGCTTAAAAAACAAGAAAAAGAGTTACTAGCGACAGACAATGCTGAAGAATTTCGCCAAAAAGGAGAATTGTTGACAACCTTCCTCCACCAAGTGCCTAATGACCAAGATCAGGTTACCTTGGACAACTACTACACCAATCAACCTATCACCATCGCGCTTGATAAGGCCTTGAGTCCCAGCCAAAATGCCCAACGCTATTTTAAACGTTACCAGAAACTCAAAGAAGCTGTCAAATACCTGACTGAGTTGATCGAAGAAACCAATGCGACCATTCTTTATCTGGAAAGTGTCGAGATTGTGCTCAACCAAGCTGGACTGGAAGAAATCGCTGAAATCCGTGAAGAACTGATCCAAACAGGCTTTATCCGTAGAAGACAGCGAGAGAAAATCCACAAGCGCAAAAAACCAGAACAGTATCTGGCTAGTGATGGCAAGACCATCATCTATGTTGGACGAAACAATCTGCAAAACGAGGAATTGACCTTTAAAATGGCCCGCAAGGAAGAACTCTGGTTCCATGCCAAGGACATCCCTGGAAGCCACGTCGTCATCTCAGGAAATCTCAATCCTTCTGACGAAGTCAAGACAGATGCGGCTGAATTAGCTGCCTACTTCTCCAAAGGTCGCTTGTCAAATCTCGTGCAAGTGGATATGATTGAAGTCAAGAAACTCAATAAACCAACTGGTGGCAAACCTGGCTTTGTAACCTACACAGGACAAAAGACCCTCCGCGTTACACCAGACCCAGAAAAAATCGCATCTATGAAAAAATCCTGATTTCAATTGAAATCAGGATTTTCTTTTACATTTTACTCTGCAATCAAGGTTTCCAAACCAACCTTCATCATATCGGTGAAGGTATTTTGGCGTTCTTCTGCAGTGGTGTCTTCATCTGGATTGACCAAACTATCAGAAATGGTCATGATAGCAAGTGCATCAACGTGATGTTGGGCTGCTAAGTAGTAAAGAGCTGCTGCTTCCATTTCCACAGCCTTGACTCCCCATTTACCAAGTTCGATGTTCTTTTCAAAGTAGTTTGAATAAAAGACATCTGATGACAAAACGTTTCCAACGTGGGTGGTCATACCAAGTTCTTTAGCGATATGGTAGGCCTTGTCAAGCAAATCAAAGCTAGCGATTTGTGGGAAATCATACTGTGGCCAGTCGTTACGGATGATGTTTGAGTTGGTTGCAGCTGCTTGCGCCAAAACCAATTCACGGACGTGGACATCTTCATTCAAAGAACCAGCAGTTCCCACACGGATTAATTTTTTCACACCGTAGTCTACAATCAACTCACGCGCATAAATCGAAATGGATGGCATTCCCATCCCAGTTCCCATGACCGATACACGGTGACCCTTGTACGTACCAGTGTAGCCAAACATGTTACGCACTTCGTTAAAACAAACAGCATCTTCAAGGAAATTCTCAGCGATAAATTTCGCACGAAGAGGATCCCCCGGAAGAAGAATTTTATCAGCAATTTCACCCTGCTTAGCAGCAATATGGATAGACATAATATAAGATACCAAACCCGTCAAAAAGCGAAGGGAAAATAGGAGTTGGGTGCAGTGAGCGATGCTCGCTAGACCAACTATCTTTTTCCCACCGCTTTTAGGGTGGGTTCAATTCCTTTCTTTCTTGATTTTAAATTTAAATATTTCACAGAACAATTAGCCCGAGTTTGACTATAACTCAGATACTCTGCCTTTCTGTAGTTCCTAGTTTACCAATGAATCTAAAAATGCATACAGTTTTGCATTCATTTCAGAATAATCGTTTCCACGTAATTCTTCTGGTGTTTGAACAAAAGGCAACTTTTCACTTTGCTCTCTTAATTTCTCCTCACCATCCGCAGCAATCAATAATTCTACTGCGTCTGGATCAAATTCCAAATGAGCCTGAAAGGCATAATGTTTTGGACTGAAGCGAATAATTTGGCGTGGACAACCTTGACTGGTCGCCAAGACGACAGCTTCATCTGTCAGCCCTGGCATATCACCGTGCCAGTGGCCGGTTTCTATGGTTTCTCCGAACAAGCTGACATGAGGATCTGTTAGACCTTGCATCGTCAATGTCACAGGATAAACGCCGATCTCGCGCTCAGGACTGTGCTCATACTCCGCACCATAGGCAACAGACAGGAGTTGCGCACCAAGACAGACACCAACAATATAAATATCTGCTGCAATCGCTTCTTTCATAAAAGCAAGCTCAGCCTTTGGATCATAGTATGGGAAGTTTTCTCTATCCTCATCAGGTGATTGAGGACCACCCATGACAATCAGAAAATCAATCCCGTCAATTGTTTCAGGAAGAGGTTCTTTTTCATAAACCTTTGTTGATGTAATTTGATGACCTCGTTCTATAGCCCATTTTAGATATGCGCCTGGAACCTCAAATGTCTCATGTAAAATAAAGTGAACTCTCATGACATTACAATTCAGCAAGAATCGCTTTAAGCAAGCCTTTGAAATCACCTTTGACACGTTCAGTCACTTCTACAACTTCCTCGTGGTTGAGTTCTTCTTGGAAACCAGCAGCATGGTTCGTAATACATGAAATACCGAGAACTTTCAAGCCTGAGTGGGCGGCCACAATAACTTCAGGAACAGTGGACATACCAACTGCATCTGCTCCCAATGTCTTATAGGCACGAATCTCTGCTGGGGTTTCATAAGTCGGACCTGTTACACCAATATAGACACCTTCATCAAGCTTGATACCGAGTTTTTTAGCCACTTCATGGGCAGTAGCACGGTATTCTGGAGTGTAGGCTTTAGACATATCTGGGAAACGTGGACCAAAATCATCCAAGTTTTCACCCATCAATGGGTTTTGCCCCGTCATATTAATATGGTCTGAGATAGCCATCAAGGTACCAGGACCAAATCCAATACCTCCAGCTGCATTGGTTACAATGACACCTTCACATCCGAGAACTTTCATCACACGTACTGGGAAAGTCACGACTTCCAGAGGATTTCCCTCGTAGAAATGGAAACGACCTTGAAGAGCCAAGACTTTTCGACCTGCAAGGTCACCATATACCAATTTACCAGCGTGACCAACTACTGTAGAGCGACCCCAGTTTGGAATCTCAGCATAGTCTACTACAACTGGATTTTCGATTTCTTCTGCCAATTCTCCAAGTCCTGATCCAAGGATTAGACCGAACTCAGGCGCTTGGATTCCCTTGTCTTTCAGGAAAGCAGCTGTTTCCTTGATCTTATCTAAAAATGTCATTCTGTGTCTCCTTTATTATTTTTTAGCATTTGACCGATTTTGTCAAAGGTTTTTGCATTGCGAATGGTGATGTTGCGATAAAAAGGCATCTTGAGCAAGTACTTGTGATAGGCAGTTGCATAGTAGGATTCTTCAGAAAATTTCCCCCAGAAAATCCCATGTTTTCCAAAATGAACCACTTCATCTTTCAGTTCCAAACTGTTCACTTTCTCGATGACTTGATCCACATCCAAGCTCTCCGTGTAGAAGAGGACATCTTTTCGAGCCAGGTCTTTGGTCCACCAATCTGGCAGATTCTCCAGCTCTGCTTCATAATCTTCCTGACTCAGCAAAGAAAAGCTCTGAATAAATGGATAATGGACTTCAAAGAAAGCCTCTAACTTTTCAACCAATCGGGCTTTGGGGTCTGTCGAAGTAAAGAAAATATTGCCACTGTTGATGTAGGTCTCAAGCTTTTCCAGTCCCAACTCTGTCAGTTCTTGACGAAGTTGCGCCATGACAACCTTATTTTTCCCACCGACATTAATGCCCCGAACAAGTAAAGCATATTGCGTCATCTTATACCAATTTATCTAAGAAACTTTCACCAATCATGGCAGTTTCAACACCAAAGTTATCCGCAACTGTTGCTGAGATATCTGCAAAATGTCCAACTGGAATGACACCATTTCCCTTAAAGCTAGGGCTGTAAGCTAAAAGTGGGATATATTCACGAGTATGGTCTGTTCCTGCATAAGTTGGGTCATTTCCATGGTCCGCAGTAATCAAGAGAAGGTCGTTCTCTCTCATGGCAGCGATAATTTCAGGCAAGCGCTCATCGAACTCATGCAAGCAATCACGGTAACCATGAGCATTGCGGCGGTGGCCGTAAAGGGCATCAAAGTCAACTAAGTTTGTGAAGGAGAATCCTTTTTCAAACTCAGCAAGTCCCATAGTCTTCAATAATGTATCAATTCCGTGGCTGTTTGACTTGTTGTGGCCCATGTCATGATTGATACCAGCACCGTTAAAGATATCGTTGATTTTACCAACAGCGTAAGTATCGATACCAGCTTCGTTCAATTTATCCAAAACAGTTGGAGCAAATGGAGAAACGGCCAAGTCACGACGATTTGCTGTACGAGTGAAGTTACCTGGCTCACCAACATATGGACGGGCAATGATACGACCTAAAAGGGCAGGACGCTCAAGGGTAATCGAACGAGCGTATTCACAGATACGGTACAATTCATCCAAAGGAATGATGTCTTCGTGGGCAGCAATTTGCAAAACAGGGTCAGCTGAAGTATAGATAATCAACTCTCCAGTTTCCATTTGACGTGGTCCGAAATCATCGATAACAGCCGTACCTGAGTAAGGTTTGTTGGCTTCACGAATGACCTTACGTCCTGAAAATTCTTCGATTTTTGTCAGGATTTCTTCTGGGAATCCGTTCCAGAAAGTATCGAAAGGCTCGGTAATGTTGAGTCCCATGATTTCCCAGTGACCAGTCATGGTATCTTTACCAAGGGAAACTTCTTCCAATTTTGTTGCATAACCTGTTGGATTGCTTTCAGCTGGTACAGTCTTTAGAGGAGTTTCACGAGGAATATTTCCTAGACCGATTTTAGCCATGTTTGGCACATTCAAACCAACTGTTTTAGAAATATGTCCCAGCGTGTCAGAAGCACCGTCTGGAACCCCTGCATTGACAAAGTTATTGGCATCTGGTGCAGCACCGATTCCCACAGAATCCAGTACCACCAAGTGAATCCGATTAAATTTTGACATAGTCTGTCTCCTTATTATGTTGATTAGTTTGCTTTTGTTGAAGTTAAAATCTGAACACCATCTCGTCCCGCTACGATGACCTTATCCACCATTTGGTTAAACAAGCCGTGCTCTACGACACCAACGACATGGTCCAATTCTTGTCCGAAAGTAATCGGATCTTCAATGACATCCAAGGCTAGGTCAATGATAAAGTTCTGCATATCGGTCACAAAACGTTGGCCGTCTTTTTCACGGAAACTTGGTTTGTAGCCAGCTCGCTTAAACCGACGAAAGACCTGTTCTGCACCATACTGAACCACTTCTACAGGCAATTTAAAAGCACCTAGTTTCTTGACCAGTTTGCTTTCATCGACCACCCAAATGTATTCTTTTGAGGGCGTTGCGACAACCTTCTCCATCAGAAGGGCACCACCACCGCCTTTGATTCCGTTAAACTGGCTATCTACTTCATCCGCCCCGTCAACTGTCACATCGACAAAGTCTACTTGATCAATCGACTTGAGCGGGATGTTTAGTCCTTCAGCCTGTTTACTGGTCACACTGGAAGTCGTTACAGCAGTAATCTGCAAACCTTCTTCCTTGATCCGACGACCTACTTCCTCTACGAAATAGTAGGCAGTTGATCCAGTACCGAGTCCAACAACCATACCATCCTTGACAAACTCAGCAGCCTTGATACCTGCCATCTTTTTCAGATTCTCCACTTAAACACCTCCATTAAAGAGCTATTTTTATTATAACATGTATCCGTTTTTATTTCATGGATACACTGGAAAAACCCGAACATTTTTATTTCGGGTTTTGGTGTCCTATTTAACCATATCAGGATCGTAATCATAGAATCCTGTGTCGAGGAAACGGTTTTTAGGGTGTAACTTGCGTACTTCCTCGTCTAACAAGAAGGCTTGGTCATGACTGAAATTCCCCTCTTGAATCAAGCTACGCGCTTGGATAAAGAGCTTAGCAATTTCTACAAAATTCTGACCAGGGGTGTAAAGTCCTTCAAGTTTCCAATGAGTAAAACCATGCTCCACCAATTCTGTCAATTTGGTCATCAAATCAAGGTCATTGTTGGCAAAGATGTGAGTCCCATGATTGTCTTCAAAGATAGAGTAATGGCTCTCAGGGTCACTCGGTTCTGCCAAGAAGAGGTCCCGCTTACGCGTCTTTTCATCATCGATATGCGTAAAGTTATAGTAGTTTTGTAAGAGCGGACGCTTAGAATGGTGAATGACACTAGCACCATAAACCAAGACTTCAGCAGGAATTTCCAAAATCTCTGGCATCTTGAAGAGTTCAGCAGATGGAATTTCTCGCGCCAAAACAGCTTCTGATGCTCCTGCCTTTTGACCCCAGAAGTTAATCTGACGACTGCTTGTCACCATAGTTGAAGCATCGTAAATGGTTTTAAAGGAATAGCCATCACGGTTGACCACATAAAAGACACCTGCATCCCCAACAGTAATATAGTCTGTCTTGATTTCTTCCAAGAAGTCTAGGAAGGGCTTGATACGGTCCATCATGTCTTGGTGCATGAGGGCGTTGACTGCAACGATCAATTCCTTACCCGCATCATGAACGAGCTTAGCGATGGTGCGCAACTCTTCATAACTAAAGGTCGTTGGCAGACGAAGTCCAAAATCTTTCTCACCAACGTAGATACGATCTACGCCGGCTTCGAGTAGTTGTTCAACTTGTTCAATACTTTCAGCAGTTGCTGTAATGATAATCTTTTCCATAAGAAAAATTATACCACATTTCTCAAAAATCAGCTATGGTTACTGAGAGTTTCAGAAAAAGTTAAACTTGTTTCTATCTTTCCCAATCAAAAAAGTGAACGCTAACCTGTACCGTCCACTCTCTTTATTATACTTGTGTTTTTTCAACTAGGTGGCCATCATTCATAACATAAATACGATCAACCTTATCAAGAAGACGAGTATCATGCGTAATCATAACAACTCCTCTACCTTGTTCGTGGGCAATGGCAGCCAACATCTCTGTTACTTGATAGGCACGCTCAGTGTCAAGACTGGCTGTCGGCTCATCTGCAAGCACGATGCTTGGATTGTTATAGAGCGCTCTAGCTATCGCCGCACGTTGACGTTCACCACCCGATAGAGCTTTGGGATAATGATTTTGAACTTTTTCCAAATCCAACAAGTCAAACAGCTCTTTTCGGTCACTTTTACTATTTTTTCCCTTATCTAGTCTGTCTATCAAATCCAGCTGTTCCTTGACCGTTAGAAAAGGAATTAAGTTTGAAGCCTGGAGAATGAAACCAAACTCTCTAAAACGGAGATCTGTTTTTTCCTTCTCCGTCAAACTGCCTGTTTCCTTCCCTTTGACTAGAATCTTTCCACTCGATGCTTCCTGAAGTTGTCCTAGAGTTGTTAGAAAGGTCGTCTTTCCAGAGCCAGAGGGCCCAACGATAGCTACGAACTCTCCCGCATTTAGCTGAAAATTCGTCTCATGCAGGGCTACGACTTTCATCTTTCCTTCCCCGTAAGTTTTTGTCACTTGATTCATTTCTATCAATGTTGTCATACTATTCTCCTTATCACTCTGCAATCGCAGTAATCGGGTCCACCTTTAGCAAGCGTGGAAGTGAAATGACACCACCTAGAAGGGCCATCAAGGAAATTACCAAACTTAGGACAGAATAGGCTATCCAACTTGGATAGAAAAAGAAGGTAGCTGGTAAGACTAAAATCACTCCTCCGATTGCCAGCAAGGCTAAAGCAATCCCCATACCAGCTAGGAGGAAGATTTGACAGAACAGAGACCATACAATGGTTTTGATCTGTATCCCTTGAGCTCGCATTATTCCATAAAGACCTAGTTTTTGGATGGTAATGATATAAACAAAAATCCCCACAATCAAGCCTGTGATAACAATCATAGCGAGAATCATTCCTGAAAATACATTAACCTGAGGTGTGTAACCAGGAATTTTCGAAATCATTTTTGGAATGGAAATCTGTTTCAGTCCGTCGCCAGTCACTTCTATGTCATTTTTCAATACCAAGGCAGAGATGGAACGATTGGCTTTCAAGGTTCCTTGTAAGGTCCAATAAGTTGTCAGGCTCGTAAAGACAACAGGCTCGGTGAAAAATTTATTTCCTTGAGTCAGGCCTACAATCTTGTAACTTGAATCGCTTCCATTGAGCTGAATGGCATCGCCTAGCTTCATCCCATAGTTCTCAAAAGACTGGTCCACGACAACCTCATCATCTCCTTCAGGATAACGACCTTCCGTCAAACTAGGAGAGATAAAAGCGTCCCAGTCTTGAGCAAAAATGGAAACATTGACCTTTTCACTACCATCGACTAGATTGGTTACAGCGAACATATAGCCCAGGGGAGCAGCCTCTTCAGAACTCTTATCCTTGTAGTCCTTTTCAGGAATAAAGGATGCTGTCAAATTATCATTTGCGTAGTCGGATAAAACGACACCCGTTGCTTGCCAATTATCAATAGCGGCCCGGTTGTTTCGCACAAGACCGAGAGCTAGACTGGTCATAAAAAAGACCATAAAAGCGATAAGAAAAATGGTAGTTAGAATCAAACTATATCGAAGTTTGTTTCGTAATATCTCTTTGATAGCAAGATACATGCTTATCTCCTTTAACATTTCCCAGAGGTAGCAAGAATGCCACCCAGTCCAATAGACAGAATCTCTGTCTTATCATCCATTCAAAACAACTCCTATCAATACTCTTCAAAAGTATTCAGGTAGCAACTTAACAAATCATCTTAGGAAAAAGCCTCAGCTTGCTATCAATTTATATAAGTTATCCTTACCTTTCTCAGTATATTTATAATATAGAAAGTTAGGTCATCTGTTTTTAAGTGTAACATCCATGCTATCATTTTCTCTAGTGGGTGTCAAGAAGAGCGACTTAGAGGATGATAAGAGACTTTAGTGTTTTTGTAACAATCCTGTAATAATTCTCTGCATAAAAAATGATAAAATAGTTATGTACTGTTAAGGAGAGAATCATGTCCGCAAGAAAACTAGAAGCTTATGAGTTTGAACAAGCTCCCGAATCGAAACAAACTCCGCTTTACCAAGATTACACACCAGAAGCCCCAGTCGGCCCTAACCTAAAAGAGATTTTATTTTTTGTAAATATCGCTTGTTTCTGTATTTTTATGGCACTTTTTAGTTTTATCTTTTTAGCCTTAAAATTGAACACAGCTTTATCATTTGTTGCTGCAATGGGTCTTAGTTTCGCCCTTTTACAACTTCAAAGAAAGATAATCAAACGAAAATTTTCAAAATAAAGGTTGGTACTACTACCAGCCTCTTTTCTAGTTATCAAAAAAGACAGTTATCTAACTGTCTTTTTATTTATTCTTACGTTTTGAAGGAGATTGGATAGCGATTTTAACTTCAAAAATTGTTCCTCTAGGTTTGTTATCTTTGACGCTAATCGTTCCTCGTAAGGCATCTACGATCTGCTTGGCCAAAGATAATCCAAGACCAAAGCCACCTTTCTGGCGGGTTCTCGCCTTGTCTACACGGTAAAATCGATCAAAGATTTTCTTCTTATCAGTAGCTGAGATTCCAATTCCATTATCCGTTACTGTTAGATAGAGGTGACGATCTGTAGCATGAACTACAAACTCAATTTTCCCATCTTCTTCAGTATACTTGATGGCATTGTCAAATAAGATGGTCATGAGCTGTTTTAGGAGTAACTGATCTGTCATGAAGGGACGATAAATCCGATTTTCATAGTCAAAAATACGATCATTTTCAGAAGCAATCAACTCATAGTTAGCAAAGGTCGTCTTAAAGAACTGTGGTGATACTTCTGCTATTTCTGGTTTAATTCCATCATCGCGACGTGCAAGGTTGAGAAGATTGGTCGTGAGGAAGCGCATGTTGCGAACTTCTTCAAGACTGGAAGCGATACTTTCGCTGGATTCCATAATCGTTGCCTCTGGTTTTCGAAAGAGATTTTCTAAACGATTTTGTAAAACAGCCAAAGGCGTTCTCAGTTCGTGACTGGCATTTTCAACAAAGGACTTCTGCTTTTGCATACTTTCCAGCAGCGGTTTGACACTGACACGTGCCAAGTAAACACTGGCAATTAAAGACAGGAGCCAGAAACTAGCCATCACTACAACAATTAAATGCTCGTGGTTTTGGCTGATTTGCTCGAGCTGACTAGTATTGATTAAAACCGTCGCATATTTGACATTGCTTGATACGGAGGAAGAATTGGTTTCCATCAAGATCATCCGATAGGTTTCTTCCTGACCGTAGCTATTGACAACTTGGATTTGGCGAATGTGATTCAACTCCTTTTTGTCCAGCTTGATCTTGTCCAAACCTAAAAAACGATTGCCCAGTAAGAGTTGGTTAAAATCCTTGTCAAAGAGCAAGACTTCCGTATTGGAGCTGACATTGGGCTTGATTTCAGCCTTGTTGGCATCCGCTGTTGCTGGTTGAATATCCTTGACCTCTTCAGTTGCCCGATTCAGGGCTAACTGGATAACAGCTTGGGGACTGCTACTAAGAGCTTGGAGTTTTTCATCTACAGAAGTGTAGAGACTCGAGTGCATGACCTGGAGGATAATCAAGGTCATAGCAGAGAAGATCAGTGTGAACACTCCAAAGTTTCGAATGAAATAGCTGAAATCATCTGCATACCATGTTTTTTTTAGTTTATTGAACATCTTTTAAAATATACCCGACACTACGCAAGGTTTGAAGATTTTCAGCAAAGGCTGTTCCCTTCAATTTCTTACGAACTTTTGAGACATAGACTTCTACAACGGAAATCGTCGTATCGCTATCAAATCCCCATAGACGGTCAAAAATTTGCGTCTTGGGAAGAATAACATTTTGATTTTGAAGGAAGTAAACCAATAACTCAAACTCTTTTCCGAGTAGTTCCACAGGCGTGTCTTCCACCTTCACTTCATTCGTTGAAAGGTTGACGACAATATCCCCATAGGTCAAGGTGTTTTCGTTAAACTTACCTGAACGTTTGAGAAGGGCTTGAATCCGCATTTTGAGTTCTTCTAGATAGAAAGGTTTGGTGAGGTAGTCATCCGCTCCCAACTCAAAACCATGACCCTTGTCATCCAAACTTTCCTTAGCGGTCATGATAAGGACAGGGGTTGTAATTCCTTTTTCACGCAATTCTTTCAAAACTTGGAAGCCATTTTTTTCAGGCAACATCAGGTCAAGCAGAATCAAGTCATAAACACCACTCTCTGCTTCGTAGAGCCCCTCTTCTCCATCAAAGACCTGCATGACATCTGCAAAATCATCTAAAAAGTCAAATACTGAGTTTGACAGACCTAGGTCATCTTCTACTAATAAGATTTTTATCATCAGAAACTCCTCCTTGTTATGATTATTATACCAAAATTGCCTTAAAAAAACTCAACTCTCTCTTCTTTTCAGATAGAAAGTTGAGTTTTTGTTTACATTTTGAACGAATTAAGCTTTGGCATATTGGGCTACAACAGTTTCGACTGCTGCTTTCTCACGCTTAATCAAGTCAACACGCGCTGCAATTTCCTTGATTCCCATACCGATATTACGGCTAAGAGCAAGGTCAGAAAGTTGCGGTTCAAAGAATTCCTTGTACTCTGCCAAGCGTTGCTGAGTCTTAAATACGTGAGCAGGAAGGATAACAAAGCTATCAAAGCTCATATCTCCACCAAGAGCTGCCTTAATCCAAGCCCAATTTTCACGAGCCCAAGACCATGCTGTTTCCTGAGTTGCCTGATGGCTTAAGAACTGGAAGTACCAAGCAGACAAGTCCTGTGGTTTAACCACAAATTTGTCCTTCCAAGAAGTAATCAAGTTTTGGATATTATCCGCATCTGTACTGTATGCAAGAGCTGCTGCCAACTGACGTTTGAAGACCGCATCCGTCGCATGAGTGTAGAGGTCCAGATAAGTTGCGACCAAGTCCTTGGTCTCATAGTGTTTCATTTCATTGATAAGAACTTGTGCACGGATGGCTGCTGGAAGTCCTGCAAGGTTCTCCTTGTGAGCTGCAAAGATTTGGCTAGCGACTTGACTAGCTTCTGCATCATTGGAGCGAATCATCATAGAAACGGCCAACTGACGAACCAATTCATCCTCATCTGATTCTCCGTCTTTGGCTTCAAAGCCAAGACGGTCATAGTTATGACGAGCCAATTTAGCAACCAGACTGTTAAAGGCTTTCTCAGCTTCTGTACCTTCATCGATAAAGCGCTCAAGGGCAGAAATCACTTGAGAAACAGCTGAAACCACCAGATAAGACTCTTCCTTAGCAAGTTTATCAAGGACTGGAAGCAAGTCTGCATAAGAAATGTGCCCTGCTTCAGCCAACAAACGACGTTCTTGAACGATTTGCAGTTTGCTTGTGTTATCAAGTGTCTCTAACTCAGCAAGAACAGCATCTAACAAGTCTCCTTGATAGTCTGTAATGTAGTGGGCAGTATTTTCAGTATTGAGGCGAAGTGCTCCTTTGTTTTCAGCAAGAAGAGCGGCATAGCCAGGGATTTCGATACTTTCAGTTTCAAGTGTGTCTGGCAAACCTTTCCAGTTGCTGTTGAGTGGCACTACCCAGAGGCGGTTCTTGTCTTCGTGCTCACCGATAAAGAATTGTTTTTGCGAAATCTTCAAGACGTCATTTTCAACTTTGACAGTGAGAACTGGATAACCAGGTTGTTCCAACCAAGAATCCATGAAGGCTGCGACATCACGTCCTGATGCTTGACCAAGAGCATCCCAAAGGTGACGACCAATGGTGTTGCTGTATTGGTGTTTTTCAAAGTAAGCGTGCAAACCCTTAGCAAAATCAGCATCACCTAGCCAACGGCGAAGCATGTGCATAAGACGGCTTCCTTTGGCATAAACGATAGCGCCATCAAAGAGCGTGTTGATTTCATCTGGGTGTTTGACTTCGACGTGGACAGACTGAACCCCATCAGTCGCATCACGTTTAAGCGCCGCTGGAACTCCACCTGTTTGGAAGTCTTCAAAGATGTTCCAACTTGGCTCGATGGCATCCACACAGACGTATTCCATCATGTTAGCGAAGCTTTCATTAAGCCAAAGGTCATCCCACCATTTCATAGTCACGAGGTTACCAAACCATTGGTGAGCCAACTCATGTGCCACAACAAGGGCAACTTGTTGACGGCTAGCAAAGGTTGAGTTCTCATCCACAACCAAGTAAACTTCACGGTAAGTCACAAGACCCCAGTTTTCCATTGCACCTGCTGAGAAGTCAGGAAGGGCGATGTGGAGCGATTGAGGAATTGGATACTTAACTCCGTAGTAATCTTCGTAAAACTCGATTGAGCGAACGGCGATGTCCAGTGAGAAATCAAGGTTTGATAGGGGGTGGGCTTTGGTTGAGTAGACACCAACGAGAGTACCATTCTTGGTTTTAGCGGTTACCCCTTGCAAATCACCAGCTACAAAGGCTAACAAGTAAGAAGACATGCGAGGTGTTGTCTCAAACTTCCAGACGCCTGTTTCCTTACGGTCTTCCACATCAATTTCTGGCATGTTTGACAGGGCCACTTCACCTTCCGCTTGGTCAAAACGTAGAGCGAGGTCAAAAGTTGCTTTGGCTTCAGGCTCGTCCACACATGGGAAGGCTTCACGCGCAAAATGGCTTTCAAACTGAGTAGACAGGACTTCCTTCTTGACACCATCAACTGTGTAATAAGAAGGGTAAATCCCTGTCATGTTGTCTGTAATTTTTCCTGAAAAAGCGATGACCATTTCAACTTGACCAGCCTCAGCCAGTTCGATATGAAGGGCTTCATTTTCATGATCAACTGTAAATGGACGAGCTTGACCCGCAACTTCTACAGAAGCGATTTCCAAATCTTTTTGGTGAAGGGAAATACGGTCACTCTGTGCTTGACCAGTAATAGTCACCTTTCCAGAAAAGGTCTTGGTCTCACGACTCAAGTCTAAAAATAAATCATAATGTTCAGGAACAAATTGCGTAATAAAATGTTCAACTGCTTGCATAGTTTTCTCCTATTCTAAGTTTAAGAGTTTTACTCTTCTTCAAACAAACTTATTATATCATGTTTTGCTTAAGAAAAAAGGATTGGACGGTGATTTCCAAAACTTTCTTTCTACTAAAGTTTACTGTGGATAAACCTTGCGAAATTCTTCCAAAACGACCTTGCTATCAGGTGTAAAAGTCAAGCCCGCTTCCTCCAGCCACTCTGTGAAGAATTCCTCATGAACCTGACGCCAATAGGCTAGGGATTTGTCACCTTCCCCTTCCTTATAGGCATGGTCAGCAGAAACTTGATGAAAAGGCTGAACGGAAACCTTGGTAATTTCGACAATGCAGACAGCCTGATCTTGACTGTCTAAAATAACATCGAAGGTCCCTTCTTGCGGAAGGGGTTCGTCCTCTATTGCGTAGAGATCGTAAGCTGATGCTGTTGCAGTCTTTTCGCCTTTTAAAACCAAATCTGCCAAGAGATCGGCATCTACTCCAAAAGCCCAGGCATCGATCTCATCGCCGATAGAGGGGTTGATTTGCTTGTATGCTTTCCACATTTCTTGAGGTGTCATGGGTTGCTCCTTTGTAATTTTTTACTTTCTTCTTTTACACGTTTGAGGTGGTCTGGATGATCAATCTCTAAATCAAAAATCTCTGGAATAGAACTGTAGTGGATAATACACTTGATACCCATCTGATTCATTTTTTGTATGAAAGAAGCATTCAGATAGCCTGCTACAGCAAAGTCAATCTTTTTTATCCTTGCTTTATCCTGCATATCTCTTAGCATATCTAACATTATTGGACTTTCCATATCATGCCATTGACTGTTTCTCACAGTCGCAAAAACAAAAGAAGTCAAATCATTCATTCCAACTACAATCTTTGAAATACCCGTTTCCAGTATCCTGTCCAGGTCAAAATAAGCTGACGGTAATTCAATCATTGTGCCGACTTTTCCAGTAAAACCATGTTGACGTAATACTGTAATAACTTGCTTTAACTGCTCAGCATCATTGACAAAAGGAAAGATAACAGACAGATTGGGATTTGTTTGATAAACTTCTGTAACGACATGTGCTTCAGCCTGAAATTCATCAGGACACGCCAGCAAGCGCCTAGTTCCTCTATAACCAAACAAGGGATGATTTTCATCAAAATGCTCTTTAGTCCCCTCTAAACAATTAGCTTCTGTATTTGTTAACTCTGAAAAACGATACCAAACCTCTTCATCTGAGTACAAGGAGCAAATGGTGTCTAGATAATCTTTTACAAATTGCTGACAACTTGATAAGAGAATATTTTGATTGAGCTCTCTCAGTAAGTATTCTCCACGAATTATGCCAACATGATGCAATAGTTGTGGGTAAACTTTTGCAACAATTTGTTCGCCACTAAGGGCAAGTTGGTTTCTCATTATTCACCTTCCAATTCATGTAGGAAGTCTTGTCCAGTTCCGGAAATCCTAATAATTCAGACTTAACCTTCAAGACTAATGGCGATGCATTTTCTTCTGTGATTTTTTGAATATCCATCCAAACATATCCAAGTGAATCATTCGCACCATCAGACACAGCTTCCGAAATCGTAACTTGAGCTTCCTTCTTGTTTATCTCAATATCATAAAATGCCATGATATGGTGAACAGTAAAATTTGTTAACTCTTCCCTGACGAAAACATCGTAGATTCGAGGATTGGAGTAACTTCTAACAGTAAATCCTGTCTCTTCCATAACTTCTCTAATAAGCGTTTCCGTCAGTCCTTCTCCAAATTGCTGACTACCACCAGGTAGATCATAACGATGTTGATAAGGGCCTCTCGTTTTTTCAATGCAGAGTAACTTCCCGTTTTCAAAGCAAACAGCATAGACTCCAAAGTGTTTTTTGATTTCCATCAGATCTTCCTACTTCAAAGTCCAGCCACCATCAATCGTCAGGATTTGTCCTTGCATGGCGCTCGCTTTTCCACTTGCTAAGAAAAGGCTAATTTCTGCTATTTCCTCTGGCTTAATCCAGCGTTTGATGGGTGTTTCACTAGCCACCCAGTCCGCTAAGCCACCGGGTTCAAAGTCGGCAGCAGTCATGCTCGTCTTGACAGCACCTGGAGCAATCCCAAAGACCTGTATTCCAGCTTCCGCATAGTCTAGAGCCAACTGCTTGGTAAATCCAGCCAAGGCATGCTTAGAGGAAGTATAGGCGTGTCCACCACCTCCTGCTAGGTTTGAAGCAATAGAACACATATTGATAATGATTCCCTTTTTACTTTCCAGCATTTGCGTCAAATAATGTCGTGTCATCTCAACAGGAGTCACATAGTTGATTTCAAAAATCTCTTGAATTTCCTGAGCTGATTGTTCCAAAAGCGGTTTGTAATCATCCAAGACTCCTGCAGTATTGCACAAAATATCCACCTGAGGGCACCAGTCAAAAACAGGTTTCAAGTCTAAGGTCAAATCTCTCTGTAAAAAGTGAAAATCACCCTCCAAGAGTGGATTTTCACCTTGGTCCACTCCATATACTTGATACCCCTTCTCTAAAAAGAATCGGGCTTGAGTCAGACCAATCCCTGAACTTACTCCCGTAATCAATACACGTCTAGTCATGCACTTCTACCCAATCCGTCGCCAAAACATCACAAGGTGTCGGGCTCCACATGGAAAAACCTTCCCCTTCTCCTGACACGTTGATGAGGAAATAAGGCGTCACTTCAAGTGCAACCCCGTTTTGCTCGATAGTGTCAAAGAGTTGGACATAGTTTTCAGCCCCTCCCCAACCAGTTCGTACATATTTTTTCTTAGCCTTTAACCCAGGCAGGATTTCTTCAAAAGTCATGATGTTCTCCTTCAATTCTAAATTCTTCATTTAATTATAACAAAAAACCGTTTTCCAACGGCTTTTTGACTGTATCTTAGTTCAATAAAACAAATAGCTATCCAATTCTTTAATTATTTCAGTTCAATTAATTTATTGTAGATTTTCTCAGTCAGTTCTTTCTGTTGTGCTCCTGTTAAATGGTGCGAAGTGCGAATTAATATGGTTCCATAAACATAGTGGGATCCCGGATTTAAAGCAGTTCCATCAAAAGCACTAATATAAGTATTGCGCTTTTCTGCATCTTCTTTTGTCTTATACACCTCTATATTTCCTCCAACATCATTGCCTTTATGAACAATATCCGAGCCTTCTACAGATTCAGTCACTTGCTTGTCAACAAAATATACAGACGCTGTATATCCTCCTTGTTTATTTAATTTTTTATTAGGGTCATTATCCTCCGTAACAGATTGTACTCCAGTAATTGATTCTATTTCTTTAAGTCTTTCTTCAATAAAAGAACTAGAAGGATTTGTAATTTGTTTTAATTGAAGAATGCTATTTTGATAGTGAGTCAATTTTTCAGACAAATTCTTTTTTGTTTCACTATAATCTAATGGTTGACTTAATTCTTCAATTTGCTTCTCAATCTTAGCAGTCGCTTTCTCCATTTCTGGTTCTTTACGAAGTGAATCTTTGCTATCCTTTATAGTTGATTTCAATTCTTCCAATGTCTTAGAATCAAGAGGTTCTTCATTATTCTCAATAACCTTTTCAGCCTCAGCTATTTGATCTTCAACTTCTTTATTCTTTTCATTTAAATCCTTTACTACATCTTCAAACTTAGTTACAGCAGCTTGATGAGGCGCATAGGATAAGAAATAGTATCCTGTTGCCAAACCTAAAGCAATAAAAGTAATAAGCCCAACAATCATTGATTTCTTCATTTTAAACTCCTCAATTTATAAATAATCTCCTCTATATTTTAATATATTGTTTTAAATATTTCAAGTGTAAAAAGCTATAGAATCAACTTATTGCCAGATATACAAAAACGATAACCACTTTTCAGTAGTTACCGTTGTTTTCTTTTGATTAGTCTTTCTCACCAAGTCTACTATTGATAGTCATCATGATGCTGGCTATTTTCTCACCCCAGTATGGATCGGAAGCATAGCGAACATTCATCCCGGTTGCTTTATTTCCAAGGTGGTCTCTGCCGTAGTCGATGTAATTCTCACGAATCCACTTGGCCGCTCCGAGAATTCCTTTGTCCACATTATCAAAGCTCTTGGCTGAGAGATATGGGCTAGTATCATAAGCAGCAATACCAAAGAAGTTGTTCTTATCTCTGGCAATTTGACTGCGTCCCCACGCACTTTCAAGAGCGCTATGCGCCATCAAGTAAAGGGCATTGACACCGTAGCGTTCCTCAGCTTCTTTGAAAGTCGCTCCTTTACCTGCAAGAGGACTATCCTGCAAGTTCATCATCGAATACAGTTTATCCAATTCAGCTGCACTATAATTACTTGGTTCTCTCAAGTTCTTATAAAGGAAAGGATTTTTAATGGTAAAGCCATCAAAGTGCTCTCCATCAGTTGAGTAGTACTTCTTACCAATAACCATAGCAGAAGTGTGTGGAGCTACTTTGATACTCGTATATGGAGAGAGTTCATGGTAGAGGAATTTCCCATCACTAGTATAATGAGGGATAAACTCGCTTCCTTCATCAACTGCTGTCAAATCACTTTGATTCATATAGCCAGACAAGCCAGAAATCGAAACTGCAAGTCGGCCACCTTTTCGCGTCGAACTATCCAGTGAAACAATGCTTCCTTGGTTAATGTAACTCAAGATTTCTCCAGATGCACTATAGACATAGGCTGTGATTGGTTTAACTTTGTAATATTTGGTTTTATCCGCAACATGCCATCTACCAGAAGCATCCAAGGTATGACCATCCACAGTCTCATTTTTTGCCATATAACCGCCGGATTTTAGGTAATACCATGATTGGTCGGAAGAATCGTAGATTAATTCTTTCTCAGCCATCTTTCCATTTGACTTGAGGTAGAACCAATTGTTCTTGTACCATACCCACTCACTCGCAGCCATATAACCACCAGATTTGAGATAGTAGTAACCATTATCCCAGAGCCATTCTTTATTGGCATAATTTCCATCAGAGTTGATATAGAACCAAGAGTTATAATTCTTGTCAAAGAGCCACCCTTTGCCAGCTTTTGCTCCACTGCTCGTCACATAACTGCGGTCAATCCAAGTTTCCGTAGAGAGGTGGCCGCCTGATTTGAAATGGTAATCCTTGCCTTTGATGGTTTGCCAACCTTTTTCAGCATAGGTTCCGTCAGCTTTCAAGTAAAACCAAGAGTTATAATTCTTGTCAAAGAGCCATTCCGATTTCAGTTTGGCTCCACTTTTAGCAACATAGAAGCGGTCAATCCAGCGCTCGGTAGAAAGATAGCCGCCTGATTTGAAATGGTAATCTTTTTCTTTAATCGTTTCCCAGCCTTTTTCGGCATAGGTTCCGTCAGCTTTCAAGTAAAACCAAGCATCATAATTCTTATCAAAGAGCCATTCCGATTTCAATTTAGCTCCACTCTTGGCAACGTAGAAGCGGTCAATCCAACGCTCAGTAGATAGATAACCGCCTGATTTAAAATGGTAGTCCTTCCCATCTATGGTTAACCAGCCATTTTCAGCATAGGTACCGTCTTGTTGAAGGTAGAACCAACTGCTATAGTTGCCATCATAAATCCAAGCTTGTTTAACCTTATGACCATTTTCTGATATATAGTTCTTACCAAGCCAAGCATTTTTCAGCATTTTACCTTGTGAATTGATGTAGTACTGGTTCTCCCCTTGAGTGATCCACTCATCTTTGGCCATTTTCCCGTCTGCTTTAAGGTAATATTTTTCCTGACCTTGTTGAATCCACTCATTTTGAGCTTTCTGACCATCAGACTTGAGATAATACCAGGATTCTTGTTCCTGATTAAATACCCACTGTTCCTTGGCTTTAGTACCACTTTCAGTCACATAGTACTGGCCAACCCACGTTTTTGTGGCTAATTTTCCGGTCTCGTTAAAATAGTAATCCTTACCACCAACAGTCAACCAGCCGTTCTCAGCACGATTTCCATCAGCTGTTAAATAAAACCAGGCCTGTTGCGTTTGGTCATAGATCCATTGGTTGGTTGCCGGTTTCCTGTCTGCTTTGAGGTAGGTCTTTCCTTGCCAAGTTCCCTCTTCTGCTTTTGCTGTCTCCACTACAGTAAAAAAACACCCCAATAAGCCAGCACTTACTAGGGCCACTTTCCATCGTTTCATTTAAATGCTCCAATAACGTTTTCTAATCCCTATTGTAACATAGTTAATAGACGGAAATATTACAAATTGATGAAGATTCTATGTCTTGTTGACGATAAGGAAGACCTAGCTTATCTCAGACTGGCTTTGACTTCTCGACGGAGTTCTTCCAAGCTGCTAATGCCATATTTGTCCATGACTTTTGGCAGATTTTCGATAATGTCAGGACAGGCGTAAGGATTGGTAAAGTTTGCTGTTCCAACTCCGATGGCAGAGGCACCAGCCAGATACATTTCTAGCGCTGCTTCAGCAGAATCCACTCCCCCCATTCCAATGATGGGAAGGTCTGTGGTTTGGGCTACTTGGCGAATGAGTTTGAGGGCGACCGGAAAAACTGCTGGGCCTGACATTCCACCTGTTCCATTGGCTAAGATTGGTTTTCTGGTTTTGAGGTCAAATCGCATACCGACTAGAGTATTGATCATGGTTAAGCCACTTGCTCCCGCATCTTCTGCGGCTTTGGCGATGGTGACAACATCCGTTACACTAGGGGTTAACTTAACATAAACTGGCACATCAGAGGCTTCCACAGCTGCTTTTACCACTTCGTAAGCTAGATCCGGATCTTGCCCAATCAAAAGTCCATGATTGCCGTGATCCACATTCGGACAAGAGATGTTGAGCTCGATCGCTTTTACATTTGCAGCCTTAGAAATTCCTCGAGAAACGGCAGCGTACTCTTGTTTTGAAAAGCCTGCAACATTTGCGATGATGGGAAGCGTAGGATACTCTCTTTCCAGCCAAGGCAACTTTTCAGCTAAAACAGCTTCTAAACCAGGATTTTGCAAGCCGATTGCATTGAGCATACCAGCAGGTGTCTCTGCAACCCTGGGAGTAGGATTGCCAAAACGGGGTTCAAGTGTCGTCGCCTTGATCATAATAGAGCCTAAAAGGTCCAAATCATAGTACTTGGCATACTCTTGGCCAAAACCAAAACAGCCTGATGCTGGAATAATCGGATTTTTCAAATCCAAACCAGGGAGAGAAACTTGTAAACGATTTCTAGTCATGATTTTCTCCTTATAATACAACTGTTCCTGTGCGGAAAACAGGGCCATCTTCACAGACACGTTGGCTGACGGTTTCACTATCTGGGACTTTTAGGACACAGGCATAGCAGGCCCCCATCCCACAAGCCATACGAGATTCTAGAGATAGGTAGGCTCTTGGGTGATTATAAAATTTTTGATTGATGTACTTCATCATTCCAGGAGCTCCACATGAGTAAACAGCATCAAATTGACTGTCTAAGTCATTGATGACGACTGACACATTTCCCTTAATGCCATAAGAACCATCATCTGTCGTAACAAAAACCTGACCATATTGGGTCAATTCTGTTTCGAGAATCACAGCATCCTTGTTGGCAAAACCGAGGACTGTCACTACTTTCACCCCACGCGCATGCAATTCCTTAGCCACCTCAAGCAAGGGCGGAACACCAATCCCACCACCAACGAGGAGAACTTTGCTCTGATCGTCAAGGTCAGACAAGTCAAAACCATTTCCCTGAGGTCCCATCACATCAAGTGTATCACCCTGACTTAATGTTGAAAAAATAGCGGTCCCAGCACCTTCAATCCGATAAATGAGGCGACACTGCTTGTTTGCCTTGTCAATAGATGAGATTGAAATAGGACGACGCAAGAGATGGGCATCGTCAGGCACGCGCAGATGGAGAAATTGGCCTGCTCGCATAGCTTCAACCATTTCCCCTTCTAGGACTAATTCAAAAATTGCTGGAGCGATTTCCTCTTGTGCTACCACCTTCATGGTTTCCAAACGAATCGCACCCATACGCTTCTTACATGTGGGATTCATGATTTTCCTCCTTAAATTTTAAGGGGACCAGATAAAGAAAAGACCTTGCTAATGCAAGGTCTCAGTCGAGATAGGACAGAACTCATGCGCACACTTAAAAAGTCTCCACAGAGAGTTCCCTATCCCTTTTATCTGACACCTTGTGAGTCTCTCTGGACTCCCCTTAAAGGTTAAATTTGTATTAGTATACTCTTTCAAAGTAAAAAAGTCAAGTAGAAAACGAACATTCTACTTGACTGTACAGGATTATTTTTCACGAATCACTTCGACCTTGTAACCATCAGGATCCTTGACAAAGTAATAGTTTGGTGGGTTACCTGGTAGGCCTTTGGGCTCTGTAACCTCATAGCCTTTGTTGCTGTGTTCTTGATGAAGTGCCTCGAGGTCAGGTGTACTGAGGGCGATATGAGCAAAGCCATCTCCTACCACATAAGGTCCGTGGTCATAGTTATAGGTCAATTCCAACTCGTAGTCATCACCCTCAAGTCCTAGATAGACAATGGTGAAGGCATAATCTGGAAAATCCTTACGACGCAACTCTTTAAAACCAAAAGCATCTTGATAAAATGCGATTGATTTTTCAAGGTTTTCTACTCGCAAGCAAGTGTGTAGCATTTTTGAAGCCATATGTTCTCCTTTATTTTTAAAAAGACTGGGACAATCCTGTTCCAGTCTTATCAATTATTATTTACCAAGTTTTGCTTTAGCTGCATCTGCAAGAGCTGTGAAAGCTGCTGCATCGTTAACAGCCAAGTCAGCAAGCATTTTACGGTTAACTTCGATTTCAGCCAATTTCAAACCATGCATCAATTGTGAGTATGAAAGTCCGTTCATACGAGCTGCCGCATTGATACGTGTGATCCACAATTTGCGGAAGTCACGTTTCTTTTGACGACGGTCACGGTATGCATAGTAGTAAGAGTTCATTACTTGTTCTTTTGCAGTACGGAACAAGATGTGTTTAGCTCCATAGTAACCTTTTGCTAATTTAAGAATACGTTTACGACGTTTGCGTGATACAACGCCACCTTTAACACGTGCCATGTTTTATTTCCTCCAAATATTTCCTAGAATTGTTTACTTACAGTCAAGCTATTATTTCAAGCGAGTAAGCATTGCTTTGATACGTTTGTAGTCTCCTGAATGCACCATAGATGCTTTACGAAGATGACGACGTTGTTTCTTAGTTTTTCCGTGGAAACGGTGAGAAGTGTAAGCACGGAAACGTTTAAGTCCACCAGAACCTGTACGTTTGAAACGTTTAGCTGATGCGCGGTGTGTTTTTTGTTTTGGCATGATTTTTTCTCCTTTATTTAACTTTCTGACAATTATTTTTTGTCAGTCGCTGGCGCCAATTGCATGAACATTTGACGTCCATCCATTTTAGCACGTTGTTCGATGATGGCAATATCTTGAGTTGCTTCAGCAAACTCGGCTAAAACTTTTGCACCAATCTCTTTATGGGTAATCATACGACCCTTAAAGCGAATAGATACCTTAACTTTATTTCCTTTTTCAAGGAATTTGCGTGCATTGCGAAGTTTTGTATCAAAGTCACCCTTGTCAATAGTTGGACTTAGACGAACTTCTTTCACAGTAACAACACTTTGTTTTTTACGTTGTTCTTTTTGCTTCTTCTGGTACTCAAATTTGAACTTACCGTAGTCCATAATTTTTGCAACAGGCGGTTTGGCTTGGGGTTGAATCAACACTAGGTCAACATTAGCATTATCAGCCAAAGCTTGCGCTTCACTGAGTGGCTTGATGCCTAGCTGTTCTCCTTCAAGACCAATCAAGCGAACTTCACGTACACGAATCTCATCATTGATGAATAAGTCTTGCTTTGCTATGGTTTTCACCTCTTTTGTTTTATTAGAGAAAAACAATAGCGGACTCGTAAATATACAAGCCCGCACGTTATGATAGCGTTTCTTAGAAACTTTTCATCCGTAGGGCCAGGCAACTTAATGTCACAAGGCGAGAAGCTCTCACTTCTGCTTTTCTCAACTTTTATATGATACCAAGTTTTCTAGCTCTTGTCAAGATAAAAAGTTATTTTTTTGAAAAGTTTCTGTTTGTATTTTGACTTGGTTTACGCATCAAAAAGAGAGAACCAAGTTGATTCCCTCTCTATGTTAGTTTTTACTTATTTTCCCTATAGGAAAACTAAGCCTTAAAAAATTCTTTTTTCTGTGAACTTCCCCATCTTTCGATAAATAGAATCCCCACTAACAAAAGGATAATCAGGCAAGGAAGTAAGAACATCCCCATACTCCAATTTAGATTGACATTATCAATTTGCTTAGGTAATCTTCCAGATAAAATCTCCACTGAACGCAAGTAAGTAAAGGGAATCAGATGTGCAATCTTTTGAAGAGGCTGAATGGTTTGGATACCAAACAATAAGCCAACAATCCCAATGAGTGAAAGAAAAAGGACAGGCATTTTTTGCTTGAAAAAGTAAGCAATCAAGTAGACGACTTCCACAATGACGATAAAAGCTAAGAAAGCTAGTAACAAGCTAGGAAATAACACATCTTGTATTTTCCCAATAGTTACTTCTTGATTTGTTAAGCTATATATCGGGTAGGGATAATCTAACTGTCCAAAACCACTTATCAGACTTCCCACTAGAAAAGAAAAGCTACAGATTCCGATAAACAGCACACTTACATAACCCACTCCAACTCCAAGAGAGGACATGGCAAATGTCACTTTTGAAAATGGAAATAACTGAGCTGTATCGAGATTATTTTGATATCTTTCTGCAAATAGTTGCGTTAGCATGAAAATAATAGCAATCACAAACAAGGTTGGGATGATAGCCTCTAAAATCCAGACAATCTGATCAATCCCGTGGGTCGGATAATCTAAATTGTGGGCTTTTATGTTTAAGAGATATAGGACTTGGTAAATCTTCCGTTCGCGGTCAACCGCCATTTTTAAGTCAGAGCTAGAAGTCGGGTTATTTGATACAAATTCATAATTCTTCTCTTCATCTTGCCACTGCAAATAGTAGGCTTCTTTCCAGCGCCCTTCTTTTAGTAAAGTTAGAATTTCTTTCTTTTGCGTCAAAAGATTTTTTTGCGAGTCTAAATTACTTTTAGCAATTTGGTATTCCTCCGAGCTGGTATCAGACATTTGAGCGAGTTTCTCTTCATTTTCATTGATAGCTCTCTCGTTGGCTGCAAGATGAGTTTCCAACCTAGTCTCCAAGCTGACTGAGTTTGCAGTCTGGCTATTGAAATAAAAGGTAACACCGAGTACAGATGCAAATAAAGCTAAGATAATCCAATTTAAGCGACTTTTGAAAACTTTTTTTAATAAAAATTGACTAACATCTTTCATAAACTAAGCCTCTTCTATCTGCCCCTGACGAATGGTTACCATGCTATCGCAAATCTCCACCAACTCTTCCTTATAGTGGGAACTTAAAAGAACCAGCTGCTCTTGCCTATTGATTTGTGCCAGCCTATTAAAAAATTTCTGCCGATAATACTCGTCTAAGCCATTTGTAATCTCATCCATGAGCCAGCATTTGGCCTGACTGAGGAAATACATGGCAATCACCAAACGTTGCTTCATGCCTAAGGAATACTTGCGAATGGGAAGGCTGATATAATCAGACATTTCCCAGTAATCAATTTCATCCCCCAAGTTCAGCCCTGACTTCCAGATGTTTTTTATAAGGCGAAGATAGTCCATCCCACTTAAGTTTCCATCCAGCCATTCAACGCTCTCATAATAAAATAAAGAAGGAGGAGCTGCGATATTTCCACTACTTATGGGAATTAAGTTGCTAATGGCGCGGAACAGTGTCGTCTTTCCAGAGCCATTGATAGCGAGAACACCATAAACCCTGCCTTTATTAAAGGTAAAATCCGCATCTTGTAAAATGACTTGTCGCGTTTTTAAGGTCACATGAGTAAGCTGCAACATAGCTAGTCCTCCTTTTTCTCACTCTTTAAGGATTAATAGCCTCCGCTGTAACGATTTACTACCTCATAACGATCGTAGTTCCAGCCTCCGCCAACTTTATACTCAGAATAGCCGTGATAATTAGACCACTCCGGAATGACATTATAATTATATGCATGGTAATTCATACGAGACCTATAGTAGGTATTCCAGTCATAGCGATAACTTTTAAGAACGGTCTTAGCAGATACACTGGACTGAAAAAGACCAATAGATAACAAACTAGCTAATAAAACGACTTTTGCTGATTTTCTCATGGTTTTCACCTCACTAATATATTTACTTTCGAAAGCGCTTTAATTATATCATTTTCTTATCTGTTATGCAATAGTTTTTTGGATTTATTTTAATAATATTTAACATTTTTTAATTTTTTCCTCCTATCGAACGCTTTCAATCTTCCAACTATTCCACCCTTTAAAGCTTATAGCTCCTTGCTGGTCAGTCCGATAAACTTTGCTATTGATACCTTCCAGTCGTGTCAAAGTTTCCTGATGAGGTAGTTTGGTTCGATTGTTCTTTCCAACTGAGATAAGAGTAAGCTCTGGTTTGAGCTGCTCTAGAAAGGCTGGACTTGATGATTTTTTATTGCCATGTTGGCTAGCTTTCAAAACATCCACCTCTAGGTCAGGATAGTGCTTCAGCAAGTCCTTCTCTCCTTTCTCCTCCAAATTTCCCGTGAAGAGAAAGTGCTTATCCAAGACTTTCCCATACAGAACCAGGAAATCTTCATGACCGCCATCTCCCATTTTCCTTGGAGATAGAACTTCTAACTGACTTCCAAAAATGGGTAAGTTCTCTCCCACTGACACACTACGCACCTTGGTTTGAGTCGCCTGTAGTTCTGCCACAAATTCCTTCTGTTTTAGACTGCCTTTGGACACTAAAATTTCGCCTACATGGAAAGCCTTGGTCACCTCCAACAAATCTCCAACATGTTCCTTGTCCGTATTTGTCAAAATCATCTGGTCAATCTTGGCTACTCCTCGACTTTTTAGATAGGGAATTAAGGTTCGCTGAGCATTACTGGTCGTCGTCTTTTCTTGCCATTTTTCAATTTTCTTATCAGATTCTGCCTTACCACCGACATCTATGAGAATGGTCTTACCAGTTACATCCTTTAGGAAAATACTTTCGCCTTGCCCCACATCCAGCATGGTAATTTCATTTTCCAGTGGATGCTTGATCAGGAAAAAGAGACCTGTAATCAATAAGCTCAATACCGTTAGCTTTTTAATGTTTTTTCTCAAATCATAGACTAAAGCCAAAGAAATTAATAGTAGTATCAACAGCCATGCATTGGGTTGTCCAAAGACCAGAGGTCTACTTGCCACCTGTGATACCAAGCGAATCATTCCCTCCAACCATTCAAAAATAAAATTCAGCTGAATAACTGGATAGAGAAAGGAAAGGGCAAATAAGATAGACAAGAGCGGTAAGAAGACCAAGTCAAATAGAAAGGAAAAGACAAAGGTCAAAAGAATGGACCAAGGTTGAAATTCCGCAAAATAGAAGGATAGAATGGGCAAGATGCCCAAAGAAATGACTAGACTTTCTCTGGCAACAGCCTTGAGCCCCTCCCCTTCTTTGCTGGTCATGGTCAAGATAAAAGCATATGCGCAGGACAAGACTCCTCCTGCAGTCAGGAAAAATTTGGGCATGATGATAAAGAGGACAAGCACCGTCAAGGCAAAATTATCCAAGCCCTTAACACCATGTTGAGCCAGTAACTTTTGCAAGAGACTGCGAATGACCGAAGCTGAAAACCCTGTCAGCCCTCCATAGATAAGGGAAAAGGGATAAGTCAGCCACTTCAACTTTTCTTGGGTCAAGCCCAATCGTAAGAGAAGTTTCTTAAATCCATCCATGAAAAAGCCTACCTGCATGCCCGACAAGGCAAATAGGTGGATAATTCCTAGACTGGAATAAAGCTCATTCATCTCCTCGAAGTCCGTATCCAGATGTCCTAGTAAGAGCCCTGTCATGTAATTACGCATAGGGTCTGGGAAATGCGTCTTAATCCAAACTACAGCCTTTCGACGTAAACTGGACAGATTTTCTCCTATATCCCAACTGCCAACTTTTTGAAGCGACTGGATTCTTTTGATATTGAGAGTCTGGTAAATTCCCTGAGTCTTCAGATAATCTTGGTAGTCAAAGCCACCAAAATTTCTTTGCCCTTCTGGTTCCGAAAGTTTTCCTTCTAGTTCTATCTCATGAAGAGCTGTTAAATCTTGAAAGGCTTCTTTCTCCTCCTCGGACTGGAGTTTATAATAGACTTGAAAAATGCGTCCATGAGACTTACCACGAAAGGACAAACTATCACCATTAACCTTAATAGTGTCAGGCAAAATCCGTACAATCTCAACAGAATCCGCCAAATGTTGACTCGCTCGACTCTGTTGCCAATTTTGAAACAGAAACCAGAAGGCAAAGATTCCGCAAAGCACTAGAACTTTGCTAGCAGATTTCCAAGGAAATTGGAAAAAAAGACAGATTAGCAGAAAAACGAAACCCAACAGCGCTAGATAGGATGCTGAGAAAATAGCGTAATAAAGCCATAGCAATAGAAAACTCAGGTAAATTAGGGGAATGGGGAAATTCTTAATCCACTGTAACATAATCTTTTAGCTTTTCTATGGTCTTGGCACCAATGCCAGAGACTTTCTTGAGTTCCTCAACCGACTTGAACTTGCCATTTGCCTCACGATGGTCGATAATGTCCTGAGCTCGTTTGCCACCTAATCCCTTGACCTGTTTAAGCTCTTCCAGACTAGCCTTGTTGAGATTGACCTTCTTTTCATTGTTTGTTGAAGAAGTAGTCCCCGAAGCAGTCTGCTGACTAGCTGCTTCTTCTCCCTTAGTTGGAACGTAAATCAGAGCCTCGTCGCTAACTTTCTGAGCTAGATTGAGCGACTTGCTATCTGCTTGCTCTGTCAAGCCACCTGCCTTCTGAACAGCATCATTGACTCGACTACCTACAGGCAAATCATAAATCCCTGGCGATTTAACAGCCCCCTTCACATCTACTGTGATTAGGTCTTGTTCAAGGGGTTCTTCCTTTTCTTCCTTCTTCACTTCCTTTTCGGTCGATGAATCCTTGGAAACAGCTGCAACTTCTGATTGCAAATTCGTTTCCTTGACAGGTGTGTGTGGAGCTGGCTTTAGCAGGAAAAATCCTCCTACAAGCAAGCCCAGACCAGTACAGATGACAATGATTTTATACTCTTTGATTTTCTCGATAATTGCTTCCATATTTTCTCCTCTCTTATATTATTCGTAAGAGGAAGAAAAAACAGTCGAAAATTTCTTTTCAACTGCTTATTTATTTGCAAAATAGTTTTCCTTGGTCAAGACATAGTGAACTCTTGTCACGATTCGGCTTTCTTCATGCTGGTCCATACAAGCATATGGTTCTGCATGTGAAAAACGCATGCCTGATTTCTCCATGACCTTTCCAGATGCGGGATTATCCTTATCATGAAGAGCGGTCAACTTATTCATCCCTATCTTCTCAAAAACTAGCTCAATCACAGCACGATTGGCTTCTGTCGTTAATCCTTGATTCCAATACTTTTTATTGATAATGTAGCCAATAGCTGCCTTCTTAAGAACAGGATCAATCTTTTGCAAGTCAATGGTTCCAATAAACTGACCATTGCTTTTTAGTTCTATTCCCCACCGTCCCAAGGAATTGGCCAAGTAGAACTGAGCAATGTTATTCTTGGTTTCTTCCAAGCTTTGATTGGTTGGAAAAGTGTAGCGCGTATTTTCTCTGTCCGAGGCATAGTCAAACATTGCTTCCGCATCATCCAAGGTTACAGGTCTAAGCAATAAGCGCTCCGTTTCTATAGACGGATACTGGGCTAGTTTTAAAAAGATTGATTCCATACGTTTCTACCATTCAAAAGTATTTTCTACCAGTCTAGCATAAAAAAGAAGTTACAACAAGTTTTTCTTGCTTTTTAAAGCGGTTTCATATAGAATAAAATCATCACCTTATTTTATAGATAATTGTGATAAATCATTTACAACCCGTCAATAGAAAGGGAGTTTTTCTCTATGTTAATCGGAATTCCAAAAGAAATTAAGAATAATGAAAACCGTGTTGCCCTCACACCTGCTGGTGTCCACAGCTTAGTCGGTCGTGGTCATCGCGTCCTTATCGAAACAAATGCTGGTCTCGGTTCAGGATTTACTGATGATGACTATCAAAAGCAAGGAGCTGAGATTGTCGCTACTTCTGGTGAAGCTTGGGCTGCAGAGTTAGTCGTGAAAGTAAAAGAACCATTAACTTCTGAATATGGTTACTTACGTGACGACCTGCTTCTCTTCACCTACTTGCGAATTAGCAGATGCTATGCTAGCAACAAAAACAACTGGGATTGCCTATGAAACTGTTCGTGATTCCCAAGGTCAGTTACCACTTCTCGTACCTATGAGTGAGGTTGCAGGCCGTATGGCAGTCCAAATCGGTGCTCATTTCCTAACTAAGCAAGCAGGAGGTTCTGGCGTTCTACTGGGTGGTGTACCGGGTGTACCTAAAGGGAAAGTAACCATCATCGGTGGTGGTGTCGTAGGGACCCATGCTGCCCGCATCGCTTTAGGATTGGGAGCGCAAGTGACCATCCTTGATATCAGTGCTAAACGTCTTTCAATCCTCGAAGAAGTCTTTGGTCATCAAATCCAAACCCTTATGTCCAATTCGCTCAACATCGAAGCCAGTGTGAGAGATGCGGATGTGGTGATCGGAGCGGTTCTCATCCCAGGTGCCAAAGCACCAAAATTGGTGACAGATGAGATGGTCAAGCAAATGCGTCCAGGGTCTGTCATCGTTGACGTTGCCGTTGACCAAGGTGGCGTTATCGAGACAGCTGACCGTGTGACAACACACGATGATCCTGTATATGAAAAACACGGTGTACTCCACTATGCCGTTGCCAATATCCCCGGTGCTGTAGCCCGTACTTCAACCATCGCTCTAACCAATGTCACTCTTCCTTATATCGAAGCTTTGGCTGGTAAAGGATTCTCACAAGCAATCGCTGAAGACGAGGGCTTGCGCCAAGGTGTTACCACTTATCAAGGTTACTTAACCAGTCTTCCAGTAGCCCAAGGTCTCGATAAAAAACATACTCCAATTGATGAACTAGTATAAAAAATCTAATTATCAGATAAAAGAAAGAGCAATTCCACCTGAACTGCTCTTTTTTGCTATTCTATTTCTTCTTGGACTTCTTCACTCTCTTCATTTTTAACTGGAGCTGGTTCATAAGCTCGGATAATCTGAGCGACAACAGGATGGCGAACCACATCCTTGGCTGAAAAATGAACAAAGTCAATCTGATGGATGTTCTTGAGTTTTTCTTGGGCATCAATCAGACCAGACTTGACGTTACGCGGAAGGTCAATCTGACTGATATCTCCATTGACAATCATCTTAGAATTAAAGCCTAAACGAGTCAAAAACATCTTCATCTGCATGATGGTCGTATTTTGCGCCTCATCGAGAATGACAAAGGCATCATCCAAAGTCCGTCCACGCATATAGGCAAGGGGAGCAATCTCGATAATTTCACGCTCCATGAGACGAGTAGTCTGGTCTTTCCCCAGAATCTGATACAAGGCATCATAAACAGGTCGAAGGTAAGGATCTACCTTCTCTTTAAGATCACCCGGAAGAAAACCTAGACTCTCTCCTGCTTCCACCGCTGGGCGTGTCAGGATAATTCGTTTGACTTGCCCACGTTTAAGGGCAGTCACTGCCAAGGTCACTGCAAGGAAGGTCTTCCCTGTCCCTGCTGGCCCAATTCCAAAGGTCACATCGTGCTGTTTGACACTATCCACATAAAGCTTTTGATCTAGAGTTTTGACACGAATAGGCTTCCCTGTATTATCCTTGATGATTTCTTCTTCGTAAAGGGCGACAAACTTGTCAATTTCATCGTTTTTGACCATACTAATTGCAGTCACCACATCTGGCGTGCCAACTGTCATCCCACGATTTACCAAGACCATCAAAGCCTGAATAACCTGACGGGCTTCCTCACAGGCAGTCTCTTCTCCCAAAACCTGCACAATCTCCGTACGAGCATGAATCACCACATCAAGCTCTTCTTCCATCAAACGAAGATGGCGTTCATTGGAACCAAAAAGATGAAACAAGTCATCTGGATGACTCAGTTGAATGTCTATTGAATGTTCCTTCAAATAAAGAACCTCTCTAATCCTTTTATTTCTTTTTATTATAGCAAAGGGGTGGAGAAATTACTAGCCCAAACCCAATGAATCATGCTAGTGTTCTAAGTATTCTTGCCAGATAGCGTCAAAGTCTCCTAGGTTGAAAGAGAAACTGGCATGTTCTTCCAAAAAGCGACTCACCTCATCAAAATCATCTGTGTGTTTTGGGAAGGCTGACTCTTCAAAAGCGAGGTCTGCCAAGATTGCTTTGGGACTGTTACTTTTAGGATTGCGCTCGGTCATGAGCCAAGTGTAAAATGATTTTCTCAATTCTTTCTCCTATCAAGACTTTTTTTGATGAAACTTTTCTGATTTTTAAAAATTACTGGACTTAGCCTCTGAAACGTAGTGGTTTATAAAATCCGTTTTCGCATCAGTATAGGCGTCTCGATTGTGTTCAAATTTTTTCCACAAACTGAGTTTTAATTCCTGATACGCTTGGGCAATATCTGAATGCTGGCAGAGATAATCTCTAAAATAAATCTCGTCATGATCTCCCGTCATTCGCAAATGTAAATGAAAAACTTTCTCAGCAAATCCCTGCTCTGTATATCCTTTATTTAGCGAAATCCTATTAGGACTCTCCGACATCACTAACCAACCATTCTTCACCAATAAATCCCTAACTCTTGCTAAATCCTCTATTCTACCTACTTCTAGCAGAATATCAACGATATTTTTGGCCCAAATATTAGGGATAGCAGTGCTACCGATATGTTCTATTCTTTTAATAACATTTGCACCCAATATTTTTTTAAGACTTGTTTTCTCCAATTCATACCAGTCTTTCCACTCTGACTTGTGCTCTACTAGAAAAATAGGAAAAAGTTGCCAGAGTTCCTCTAAACTCATTTCTTCAAGTTTCTTTTTCATGTCTATAAGGCCTAGATCAACTCTGTCCCAAACTGGTCTTGCTTGATTTTACCAGCCTTCATCAAGCCACCAAGTGCTTTCTTGAACTGACCTTTAGAAATACCAAAGGTTGCCTTGATATCCTCAGGGGATGACTTATCATTCAAGGTCATAAAACCGCCATTGCTTTCCAAATAGGTCAAAATCATCTGAGCATCATTTTCCAACATTTCAAAGGAACGTGGTTTGAGGGATAGGTTCAAGGTACGGTCCACTTCACGGAAACCGATAACACGCGCATCTAGCACTTGGCCTAAACGTGGCTCTGCATAGCGCTCACTTGGGTGAATGAAACCAAGCATGTTATTCTCTGGTAGGTATACAAAAGTTCCTGATAGCTTGAGGCGGTAAACAATGGCTGGCCAGTTTTGGTTCTGCATGTTGTTGTAAGCAGGACGCGCCAGACGTTGGAAGTCTTCCTGATACGCCAAGAGTCCCCAGATTCGGTCTTTCTTGTCCACTTCAAGGCGGATGTAAAGTTTATCACCCTTCTTAGGCCAGAGTTCCTTGAGCTCAGGGAGGATATCGAGTGACACAACGATTTCCTTATCAGGTAGACCGGTATCGACAAAGACGCCCAAGTCCTTACGAACTTCTGTTACGGTTCCCCAACCAAATTGGTCCTGAGTGGCAGTGACTTCTAGAGTAGTCAAGCGGAGTTTTTGCTTCATATCTGTGTAAGCAAAACCTTTGACTGTATCACCTACCGTATGCTGACCTTCTTCCTTGGCAAGAGCATAGGTCTGACCATCCTTTTGCACAAAGTAAAAACGGTCATTTTCATCGATGATGAGTCCAACGATAAAATTTGCAAGATTTGTGTTCATATTTCCTTCTTTCGAATAAAACTCAGCCAGCAATGCCAACTGAGTTTTTCTGTTTATTTTTAGACTTCCAAGATTTCTTTTTCTTTATTGGCAGTCATGTCGTCGATGTGTTTCACAGCGTCGTCTGTTACTTTTTGAATATCTTTTTCAAGAGTCTTCAATTCATCTTCAGTAATTTCTTTTGCTTTTTCTTGTTTCTTAGCTTCGTCCATAGCATCACGGCGGATATTGCGGACAGCCACTTTAGCATTTTCACCAACCTTCTTCACTTCTTTAGCAAGGTCACGACGAGTCTCTTCTGTAAGAGCTGGGATAACCAAGCGGATCACAGAGCCGTCATTAGCTGGTGTGATACCAAGGTCAGAAGCGTTCAAGGCGCGTTCGATGTCTTTCAATGAAGACTTGTCAAATGGTGTTACCAACAAGACACGCGCTTCTGGAATGGTAATTGAAGCGATTTGGTTAAGAGGAGTTTCGACTCCGTAGTATTCTACGTGGATACGGTCTAGCAAGCTTGCGTTGGCACGACCGGCACGGATACCACCAAATTCACGAGCAAGTGATTGGTGAGACTGGGTCATTCTCTCTTTAGCTTTTTCTACAATTGCGTTAGCCATAATTTTCTTATTCCTTTTCTTCGATATTGTTTGAAACTGTTGTTCCGATATTTTCACCAAATACGACACGTTTGATGTTGCCTGGTTGGTTCATGTTAAAGACAACCAAGTCAATGTCGTTGTCCATAGAGAGGGTTGAAGCTGTTGAGTCCATGATACGAAGACCTTTATTGATAACATCACGGTGGGTCAATTCTTCAAACTTAACAGCTGTCTTGTCTTTCTTAGGATCGGCATTATAAACACCGTCTACGCCATTTTTAGCCATAAGAATGGCATCCGCTTCGATTTCAGCTGCACGAAGGGCTGCTGTTGTATCTGTTGAAAAGTAAGGTGAACCAATACCAGCACCAAAGATAACGATGCGGCCTTTTTCAAGGTGGCGAAGAGCACGTCCACGTACATAAGGTTCTGCCACTTGTTGCATAGCAATGGCTGTTTGCACACGCGTATCGACACCAACTTGTTGCAATGAATCTGCCATCACAAGAGCATTCATCACGGTCCCAAGCATTCCAGTGTAATCGGCCTGAACACGGTCCATTCCTGCTTCTGCAGCAGGTTCCCCACGCCAGAGATTTCCTCCACCAATAACAAGGGCAATTTCGATACCTAAGCTATGAACTTCTTGAATCTCTTTTGCGATTGTTTGAACTGTCTGGATATCAATCCCTACGCCACGTTCACCGGCAAGGGCTTCACCTGATAACTTGATTAAAATACGTTTATACTTGGGATTCGCCATTTTTACTCTCCTTTTTTTATCCTACCTATTTTATCACAATTTCTAAGATTTTTATAGTATCATGAGCAATTCTTTCAAAAAAATTAAACCGTTAAAAATTCCTCTAAGTCGGTAAGAGCACGCTCTGCAATTTTTTCATAACGAGCTTTTTTATCACGGATACGCTCGCCTTCCAATTCCTTGATAATCCCAAAATTGACATTCATTGGTTGGAAATGTTTGCTATCAGCGTGAGTGATGTAATGAGCTAGACTTCCGATCGCTGTGGTCTCTGGGAAGATAGCTTCACTTTCACCCTTGAAGAGTCGAGCCGCGTTAATACCTGCAACTAATCCTGAAGCTGCTGACTCAACATAGCCTTCCACACCCGTCATTTGACCAGCAAAGAAGAGGTTGGGCTGTTTCTTAGAACGATAGGTTTGCTCGAGAAGATTTGGTGAATCCATGTAAGAATTGCGGTGCATGACCCCATAACGAACAAACTTCGCATTTTCAAGACCTGGATTCATTTGGAAGACACGCTTTTGTTCTCCCCATTTGAGGTGGGTCTGGAAACCGACGATATTGTAGAGGCTACCAGCCGCATTGTCCTGACGAAGCTGGACAACTGCATAAGGGGTTTTAAATTCGCCATCACGAGGTCCTGTGTAGTCTTCTGGATACTCCAAACCGACTGGCTTCATCGGACCATAAAGCATGGTTTTAATGCCACGCTTAGCCATGACTTCGATAGGCATACAACCTTCAAAGTACTTTTCTTTTTCAAACGAATTGAGCGGTGCTTCTTCCGCATTGACCAAGGCTTCATGGAAATCCATAAACTCTTGTTTGGTCATTGGAGCGTTGAGGTAGGCCGCTTCTCCCTTGTCATAACGAGACTTGAGATAGACCTTGCTCATATCGATGGTGTTGACATCGATAATCGGCGCTGCAGCGTCGTAGAAATAGAAACCATCACCGTCATTGAGGGCATGAATCTTTTCAGCTAGGGCGTCGCTGGTCAAAGGACCAGTAGCGACAACTGTAATAACATCAGTCGGCAATTCTGTAATTTCATCACGAACCACTTCAATCAAGGGATGATTAGCCACTTTTTCAGTCACCATTTGAGAGAAACCATCACGGTCCACCGCAAGGGCTCCACCAGCAGGAACACGTGTAGCTTCAGCAGATTCCAAGATAACAGAACCCAAGCGACGCATTTCTTCCTTGAGAAGCCCAACTGCATTGGTCAAAGCATCCCCACGTAAGGAATTGGAACAAACCAATTCAGCAAAATTGTCTGTTTTGTGCTGAGGTGTTGACTTGACCCCACGCATTTCATAGAGTTTAACTGGAATACCGCGTTCTGCGATTTGGTAAGCTGCTTCAGAACCTGCCAAACCAGCACCGATAACATTGATATAAGATTGAGACACGACACTAATACCTCTTTGGGTGGAACCTAAGTTCATATCAAAACAAGCTACTAGACTGTTTGACACCCACAAATCTTTCTAATTTTTCTTCTACTAGTATAACAAAAAAAGGGAAGATGGCAAACTTCCCTGTTTAGTCATTTTCTTGATTTTCTTCCCATTCGTGGTAGGCAGCGTAGAGTTGGCTTTTATTCCACTGGTAGAGTTTCGCAACTTCCTTAATGGCTTGATTTTTCTTCATGCCTTGCTGGATACGAGATTGGATTTCTGAAAACAAGTCCTCCTCGTCCTTTTCCTCCACATCCTGACTTGCGCCTTTAACGATGAGAAGGCATTCACCCTTGAGTGGCGTTTCAGCAATACTTTCTAGTAGCTCTGAAATCTTTCCTCGTTGGTATTCTTCATAGATTTTGGTCAATTCCCTGACCAAGACTACCGAGCGGTCACCGTAGACTTCTAGCATATTTTCCAATGTATCTGATACACGGTGGGGCGATTCGTAGAAAATCTGAGTTTCTGGGTAATCTTTTTTTAAGTCGAAAAATTGCTTTTGCTGGCCTGATTTTCTCGGTAAGAAACCGTAAAAGATATGTGGTTGTGGAGCTAAACCACTGGCAATCAAAGCAGAAATCCCTGCAGAGGCACCCGGAACTGTCACTACTGCAATTTCTTCCTCAATAGCTGCCTTAACCAAATCATGACCAGGGTCCGAGATACTAGGCAGACCCGCATCGGATACCTGAGCGATACTTTGTCCTGCTTTCAAGAAACCAATCAAATCAGGAATTTTTTCCTTGGCATTGTGCTCGTGAAAACTAATCTGCTTGGTGGAAATGTCAAAATGCTTGAGCAAAAGTCCTGTATTGCGCGTGTCCTCAGCTGCAATCCAGTCCACTTCTTTCAAGGTCTGAATGGCACGAAAGGTCATGTCATCTAGATTGCCAATCGGTGTTGCCACTAGATAAAGTTTGCCATATGGAGATTGTCCCTTAAAACTTTTTTGAATCTGCATGCCTACTCCCTGTACAACAACTCGTCACAGAACATACATTCCTCGTCCTGCTCTCGGCGTTGTCCATAAAAATCATTACATACGTGAAAACCGTCTTTATAGATCCGACGGACGCTTTCACGAACATGCTTGGCCTTGACGGGAGTATCTGCTTCCACCTCGCCCAAGCGTTCGCGCAACTTACTATTTTCCAATCGAAGAGCTGTATTTTCCTCTACCAGGCTCTTGAGATTTTTCTTGATGGCTTCCACATCGGCCAAGGTCACCAGTAACTGTTGGGAAAAATCGTCCAGCGCGTCAAATAATTCTTTTTTGTCCATAAACCAGCCCTTTCCTTTCTATATCGTTCATTTTTAATACTCAATGAAAATCAAAGAGCAAACTAGGAAACTAGCCGCAGGCTGTACTTGAGTACGGCAAGGCGACGTTGACGTGGTTTGAATTTGATTTTCGAAGAGTATGAGTTTATATTTCTTTCAAGACCAGATATTCCATGGCATTTTGAAAGCTGACATTGGCTTGCCACATTTTTCTAGCTTCTAGCAAATCTTGTAAAATCTGTCGAATCCTTGCTTGCAAGAGATCCTGCCCACAGAGGACTTCAAGGATTCGCAAGACCTGATCTTGTTTTTCCTTGTCATCTGCCAGACTAGCTAATTTAGCCACCTGCAAATAACTCTCTTTTTTCTTAGCTAATAACCAGGTCAGCAGTCGTTCGCTCTCATCCACCAAAGTCCAAAAACTAGCCTGATTGACCAACTTTTCAGCTTCAGCTCGTGATTGACAAAACTGGGCTAAGAGAGTCGCTTTTTTCTTGACCAGACCTGCTTGTTCTAATTGATGGATGAGCTTTTCTTCTTGCTTTTTAAAATGGAAAATCTGGGTCCGACTACGGATTGTCGGCAAGATTTTTTCCTCATCACTAGTTAAGAAGAAAATGTAAACTTCACTCTGAGGTTCTTCGATGACCTTGAGCAGAGAGTTGGCTGCGTTGGGATGCATTTTTTCCGCCTGCTCGATAATAAAAACCTGTTGCTGGCTTTCAATCCCTGCTTGGGAAAACTGACCCACCAATTCTCGAATACGTTCTGTCTTGATGACCTGATTGACTGGTTTAATCAAGGTAACATCGGGAAATTCTTCCTGTTCAATCAGCTTGCAGTTTCGGCATTTCTCACATGGTAGAACGCCTACTTTATCCGTACAAAAGAGGCTCTTAGCCAAAAACTGCGCCATTTCCAAGCTTCCAAAGAAACCTGAAAAGAGATAGGCGTGATTGAGCTGATCTTGTTCTAGGATACGGACAAAGCGGTCAAACTGGTCTGGCTGCCAAGCTTTTAGTTGTTCTTGTTTCATTTAGCCAAGCCCATTCTGTCAAATAAGACAGCCTTGGTCGTTTCCACAACTTGCTCCAAAGGAAGACTGGCATCAATCTTGACAATACGATTTCCTTCTTTTTCTAGAAGAGAAAGGTAACCTTGACGAACTTTTTTGTGCAAGTCCAAACCTTCCAAGTCCAAACGATTGACCTCGCGGTCACAATTAGCTGCTATGCGAGCCAATCCTTCTTCCACCTCGATGTCAAAATAAAGTGTCAAATCAGGTTTGAGGCCATCTGTCGCAAAGTGATTGAGCCAATCAATGGCATCAATATTCAAGCCACGACCAAATCCCTGATAAGCAACGGAACTATCGATGAAGCGGTCCATAATGATCAACTTGCCAGCTTCAAGGGCTGGGAGAACTTTTTCCACCAAGTGTTGTCTGCGACTGGCGATATAGAGAAGAAGCTCTGTTTTAGGATCCATCTGCGTATGACTTGGATCCAAAATCACTTCCCGAATCTTCTCCCCAATCAAGACTCCACCTGGCTCACGGGTCGTCAGCACCTCTACTCCTTTTTCCTCTAAAATGGGGAGCAGAGCCTCTAAAACACTGGTCTTCCCTGCTCCCTCCGGTCCCTCAAGAGAGACTAAAAATCCTTTTGACATGTCTAACTCATTTCTTTTTTTCTACCTTCTATTCTATCAAAAAATTAGGTTTTTGTGACAATCTTTTTGCGTCTTCTCCATTCAATCGACCATAAAAGAGGCTGGGAGTCATCCAACCTCTTATTTACCTAGTTCTTGTGTTCGTTTATAGGCTTGATGAACTGCGGCCATGACTGTACCTCTAAAGGCATGTTCTTCCAGACTTGCTACACCCGCGATAGTCGAACCTCCTGGGCTGCAAACTTGGTCTTTCAAGACTCCAGGATGTTGCTGACTTTCGAGGACCATTTGTCCAGCGCCGACTACTGTTTGGGCTGCCATTTTCAAAGCCATTTCTCGTGGCAATCCTGTCTGTACACCCGCATCTGCCAAAGCCTCGATAAAGAGATAGACAAAAGCTGGTCCACAACCTGCGAGACCTGTCGCCGCATCGATTAAGCCATCTCCCAACTCAACCAAGAGACCGGCCTTGGGCAATAATTGACAAAAGAGTTCACCGTCCTCGGCACGACAGTTTGCTGACAGGGCATAACTAATCACTCCTTGGCCGATAGCAACTGGAGTATTGGGCATGATGCGAATAATCCGGTGTTGACTTGGAAGTAGTCTAGCCAGTTTTCCCAAGGTCAATCCAGCCGCCATGGAAATCAAAAGAAGACTCTCCCGCTTTTCAAGGATGGTCTGATATTGAGCAAGGAGTTCAGAAAACTGGGCTGACTTTACTCCTAAAAAAATCACATCTGCTTCTGCGAAGATTTCGTCATTGCTGGAAGCCTGACCGCCAAAGTCGGCAATGAAAGCATCTACTTTTGCTTGACTACGATTGGCAAGGAGAAGGTCATCACCCGTCTTGGCCTGCAAGACAGCCTTAGCCAAGCTAGCTCCCATATTCCCCAAACCGATAAATCCAATCTTCATCTCTTACTCCCTTATCTGTCCGTCACCAGTAACGACATACTTATAGCTGGTCAACTCTTTCAAGCCCATTGGACCACGCGCGTGCAGTTTCTGAGTCGAAATCCCCATTTCACATCCAAGACCAAATTGCCCACCATCAGTGAAACGCGTTGAGGCATTGACATACACCGCGGCAGAGTCTACTTGATTTGTAAAGTAAGCCGCAGCTTCAGCATTTTCCGTCACAATGGCATCCGAATGATGGGTACTGTGGGTTTCAATATGCGTAACCGCTTCTTCTAAACTACTCACAACCTTAACCGCTAGGACATAGTCTAAAAACTCAGTGTCAAAGTCTTGAACCTCAGCTGCTCGACCTGAAACAAACTGACTTGCTTTTTCATCCAAGCGGAATTGAATTGGTTCCAACCCAGCTTCTTTTCTATCTGCAACCAGAACCTGCTCCAAGCGAGGAAGGAAGCTTGCTGCCTTGTCTTCATGAATCAGCAAAACCTCCATAGCATTGCAGACAGAAGGACGACTGGTTTTAGCATTGTTGATGATGGCTAGTGCCTTGTCTTCATCAGCATCCTTATCCACATAGACATGGACAATCCCAGTTCCTGTCTCAATAACAGGGACAATAGCATTTTCAACCACGGCATTAATCAAGCCAGCTCCTCCACGAGGGATGAGAAGGTCTAGATAACCCTTGGCCTTCATCATGGCATAGCTACTTTCACGGCTGATATCTTCCACCAGTTGAATCACATCTGGGTGAATAGTAGTTGTCTCCAAGCCCTTCTTCAAAGCTGTGACAATGGCATGGGCAGATTGATAGGCATCCTTGCCACTACGAAGAACAACCGCATTTCCACTCTTGAGAGCAAGGGCAGCCGCGTCAGACGTCACATTTGGACGGCTTTCATAGATAATACCAATAACACCCATAGCTACACGTTTCTTTGTGATAACCAAGCCATTTTCAAGATAATTGGTTTCTAAAACTTCACCGATAGGATCTGGTAAAGCAACCACTTCACGAATCCCTCTTGCCATGGCTTGGATTCGACCTGCATCCAAATAAAGACGATCCAGCATGACATCTGAGATTTTCCCCTTGGCCGCTGCCATATCGAGGGCATTTGCCACTAAAATCTCCTCAGCAGCCGCCAATAAATGATCAGCCATAGCTAGCAAGGCTTGGTTTTTCACTGCTTCGCTGGCAGTATTGATTGACTTTTTAACAGCCTGTACCTGTTCAAATTGTTCTTGTGTTCTTACCATTTTTCACCTCTAAAATTCTGTAAAGAGCAGCTGGATTTCAGGAGTGATGGAAATCCAGTCATCACGGTGAATCAAGACTCCCTTAGCTTTTTGAGAACGGAGCATATCTTCTAGGGCTGAGACACCAAATTGGACACGTCCCTTTCCAAGAGATTGACCTGTTTCTTTATCTGCTACTGTGACAATATCATGGTAAGAGAAATTCCCTTCCACTTCTACCACACCTGATAAAAGGAGACTTTTTCCGTTTTTTGAAAGTGCTTCTGCAGCTCCACCATCTACCCAAATCGTTCCTTGACTTTGAGCATAGAAAGCCAGCCATTGCTTCTGAGTACGAAGGCCCTTCTCTTGCGCAACAAAGTAAGAACCATCCTTGGTCTCTTCCGCTGCCTCAATCAGGGCATCTGATTTCATGGACGAGCAAATATAGACTGGTACACCCGACTCCGTCGCGATCGTAGCCGCCTTGATCTTAGTCAACATCCCACCTGTACCATTAGACGAACCTGCTCCACCAGCCATATCAATAATCTCACGATTGATAGTCTCGATTTTCTCAAGACGTTTAGCTCTTGGATCTGAGTTGGGATTTCCAGTATAGAGACCGTCTACATCCGTCAAGAGAACCAATAGGTCTGCTTGAACCATAGCTGCTACCTGGGCACTTAGAGTGTCATTATCCCCAACCTTGAGCTCATCAATAACGACGCTATCATTCTCATTGATGATAGGAATGGCACCACGATGAAGCAATACGGACAAGGCCTGATGGGCGTTCTTATAGCGACGTTTATCTACAAAATCATCCTGTGTCAGCAAGATTTGTGCAGAAACGATTTGGCGCATGAGGAGGTTGGTTGTGTATTCCTCCAACAAAAGTCCCTGACCAACTGCAGCGGAAGCTTGTTTATCTGCAATCTTGGTCGGACGTTTTTTAAAACCCAAAGCTCCAAAGCCAGCGGCAACTGCCCCAGATGAAACTAAAATCAACTCATGTCCAGCTTCATGAAGCATAGCCAATTGCTGGGTAATTGCCTTTACTTTACTTCTTGATAAACTCCCGTCTTCATTTGTCAAGGAGGAGGTCCCTACCTTAAAGACGATTCGTTTGTACTTCATATTCTCACTCCGATTCTTCATATTTATCCATTATAACATGAATGCTTTAAAATAGAAAAGACTTGAAATAAAAAAGGTTGAGACAAGGCATCTCAACTCTTTTATCTATTCTCAGTTTTACGCAATCTTTCCAGCGTTTCTTTAAAAATCTCTGGAATATCTGCTGTGAACTCCAAGGTTTCACCTGTTCTCGGATGGGTAAAGCCTAGAGTCTTAGCATGGAGGAATTGTCCATGTCCTTTCAGGGTTTTACGAGGACCATAGACCTCATCCCCAGCGACTGGATGGCCAATATAAGCCATATGAACACGGATTTGGTGGGTACGCCCTGTTTCCAGTTGCAACTCCACTAAGCTATAATCTCCAAAGCGTTCCAAGACGTGAAAGCGTGTTACGGCAGGCTTTCCTTTAGCAGTCACAGCCTGTTTCTTACGGTCTTTTTCACTACGGCCAATTGGCGCTTCAATCACACCACGATCATTGGGAAGATTGCCATGAACAATCGCCCAGTATTTGCGGAGAGACTTCTTGTCCTTGAGTTCTTGGGCAAGTGCCAAGTGGGCCTCATCATTTTTAGCAATCATGAGCAGACCAGACGTGTCCTTGTCAATGCGGTGGACGATGCCTGGGCGAAGAATCCCATTGATACCTGACAAGTCCTTGATATGATACATGAGGGCATTGACCAAGGTTCCACTGGTATGGCCAGCGCTGGGATGAACTACCATGCCCTGAGGTTTGTTAACAACGGCGACGTCCTCATCTTGGTAGATAATATCCAGAGGAAGGTCCTCAGCTACATACTCCAAAACTTCTGGCTCTGGAACATGGTAGGTGACGACATCCCCCTCTTGGACAGTGTATTTTGCTTTCTTGACTTGGCCATTAACCAAAACTTGTCCCGCTTTGATTTGTTCATTAGCGAGACTGCGTGACAATTCTGTCAAGTCTGACAGAGCCTTGTCTAAGCGGAGTCCGCCTCTTTCAATTTTAATTTCCATTTACTTCCTCTTTAAGCATTGCAATCAATAAAATAATCACACCAACTGTCAAATAGCTATCAGCCACATTGAAAATTGCAAAGTTGATAAAGTCTAGGTGGAACATATCCACCACAAAACCTTGACTCATTCTGTCAATAAAGTTTCCTAGGCCTCCCGCGATTATCAGAGTCAGTCCAAAGACCATCCAAAGCGAGTCCTCCATGTGTTTATGTAGATACCAAATGGCACCTACCATAACGACCAGTGTAATGACAGCAAATAACCACTGCTGATCTTGCAGCATAGAGAAGGCTGCCCCTCTATTTTGCAGGTAGGTCAAGCTAACGAGATTGGGGATCCACGAACGCACTTCACCCAGTGGAATCTGCTGGACAACATAATTTTTGATCAACTGATCCAACCCAATCAAAAGCAGTATAATGACTGCTACTATTCCTCTTTTTTTCATGATTTCCTCTTTTGATCAAAATATTCTTGCATGACTTCTACGAAGAGAGTCCCAGCTTGGCTAAGCTCCACTTCCTCACGTTTGACGTAGACCATGCGGTTATCTAGATTATCCTTGAGACGAATGACTGTGATTCCATTGACACTGTCACTATCTAAAAATCCTGAACCTGTCGCATAGGCATCCGTTCGCTCCAAAATACCATTCAAAGTAGCACGGTCGGTCACATTGAACATCTGTGAGCTCGCGCTGGTGTCAACAAAGTTCTCTGAATAATAAAGGTACTCGTCCTTTTCCTGAGTGAAACGAACTGTTGGTAAATCCGCTAGGTCCTCCATGACCAATTCCTCTTTCTGTGCTAAAGGATGCCCTTCACGAAGATAAATGTGAGTCTGGAAAGGAATTAGTTCAATAACTTCTAAACCAAGCTTTTCAACCCGTTGCATAATTCCTTTTTGATTTTGATTGTTGAGATAGATAATCCCAATCTCACTGTGACCCTGAGCTACTTCATCTAGGATTTGAACTGTAGTAGACTCAAAAATACGGAAGTTCTTGTAGTCAGGATAGTGCTCTGAAAAAGCCGTAATGGTTGGTGGCAAGAAGTCATAGTGCTGACTAGCAATGGAAAATTCATCTTTTTCTTCCTCAGGATTGGCATACTGATTTTGAAAAATATCAAATCCTTTAACCAATTCTTGCGCTTTTTCATAGAATTCCATGCCACGACGAGTCAAGAAAGTCCCTGAGCTGGTTCGACGGAAAATCTTAAATCCCAACTCTTTTTCCAAATCGCGTACAGAAATAGACAGACTCGGCTGACTAACATACATCTTTTCAGCAGCTTCTCGGAAAGTACCACTATTGGCAATGGCCACAACATAGCGTAATTGTTGAATGTTCATCTTTTACCCCCAACTTCTCTATCTGTTCATTATACCATATTTTAGAAATTTTCCACTTAGGAAAAATAATGTCGCTCATAAAATTCATCTACACTAGTAACAAAGAATTATGGGTATCAAAACAAAAAAATAGGCTCTCCGAAAACTCGGAAAGCCTTATTTTATGCTACTTGTAGCTTCCTCGCCTTTTCATTTCAAGGCTCGGGATAAAAAGGTTCACTGGACCTTTTTATTTTGCGATTGGGTAAACAGAAACTTGTTTTTTATCGCGACCTTTACGTTCAAAGCGTACTACGCCTTCAACTTTAGCGAACAAAGTATCGTCTCCACCACGTCCAACGTTTACACCTGGATAGATGTGTGTACCACGTTGACGGTAAAGGATTGATCCACCTGTTACAGTTTGTCCGTCAGCTGCTTTAGCTCCAAGACGTTTCGCTTGTGAATCACGTCCGTTTGATGTAGAACCTCCACCTTTTTTGTGGGCGAAAAGTTGCAAGTTGTTAAGAGTCATTTTCAACATAATGTTTTCCTCCGTGTTAGTTTTCTGTGATAACTCTGGTTTGGACGAACTCAGATGAGTTCTCCGATAAGTTTGCCATACCTAAGAAAAATGATTCGAAGAATAACTGGGTCATTTCTCTCTGGTGTGAAGGAAGATCCGCTGGTATTTCAACCTTTAGATAACCACCTTCATCTTCGTTTAATTCTAAGATTGGTTCATAGCCTGCAAATTTCTCAATGGAATTGACAAAGTTAATGGCAAGCGTAGAAACCGATGCACACACGACATCTAAGCCGTATTCGCCACTTTCGGCGTGTCCAGTAATTTCCGCACTCCTCAGCTCGCCATCTTCGGCTCTCTCAAAGACTGCTTGTATCATGTGTTCTCCTTAAAATTAAGCGTTGATCGCGTTGATGACAACTTTTGTATATGGTTGACGGTGACCTTGTTTACGGTGGCTACCTTTTTTAGGTTTGTACTTGTAAGTAACAACTTTCTTTTGTTTTCCTTGTTTTTCAACAGTTCCAACTACAGTAGCTCCAGCAACAAGTGGAGTTCCGACAACAGTGTTTTCACCACCAACAAGAACAACTTCGTTAAAAGTAACTTCTTGACCAGCTTCAACGTTCAATTTTTCAACGTAAACTGCTTGACCAACTTCAACTTTAACTTGTTTTCCGCCAGTTTTGATAATTGCGTATGTGCTCATTATGCACCTCCTATGATTTTTAGGGTTTCCCCGTATTTTTGTGAAGACTCGCCTAGCATCGTGGGACGAACCACTTTATACTCACTATGTGAGCAACGATGTTCGTGCGGTTGCACAGGACTGTGCATAGTCAACTCTTCAAGTATAGCATATCTTCTTTTTTCTTACAAGCGAAATCAATCAAATTTAAGCTTTTTCTTTCCCTTTTTTCTCCAAGAAGCAAAAAGCATACTGAAGTAAAAGATACTCATCATAAGAGGAACACCTAGAATTGTCTTCTCCTGATAGTAAATCGTCAAATAAGCTGAAAAAACAACTCCGAAGACAAAACTGCTAAGCAAGCTAACAAAAATCAAGCCCTCTCGTAGAAAAGGCGTATGCTTGGTCCGAAAATAATCTCCAAAAGCCAACATGGTTCGTTTGATATTCCCGGTCATAAAAGCATTATTATAGGCAATCCCTGACACTTCTCCAAAAGCAGTTGTCACCAGTCCCATACAGAAGGCCAAGGGCGGTACGAGATAGATATTCTCTACAGTTTGCGGCACAAAGCCAATAATTAGGGACAGGACTGCAAGTGGAATTACGGACAAAATTGGCTTTTTAACAATTCTCAATTTTTCCTTATAAATAGTTAATAAAAGGACTCCCATCATAAAAGCTAGCAAGGTCATTACTTTGGCACTGGCATCTGACACATTGTGTTGAATGAGTCCTACTGATAGAAAAACCACATTCCCAGTCTGTCCTGCCACCAGGGTATTTCCTCGCACGATAAAGGTATAGGCATCTACATATCCTGCGCAAAAAGTCAAAAAAAGCGCTAGCCTCTTAGACTGACGTGATATTTTCCTTATTGGTAATAATCTCATTTTCTCCCCCTTTTCATTTTATCTACCTATCTAAATATTGTACCACTTTCTCCAAGAAATTCGTAGTCCATTTGAAAATTTTTACCATCGGTTGGATAGTCCTTCTTTTCTGTGTTATAATGAAGGAAGGATTTAAAATCGGAAAAGGAGTATCTATGCTTAAATTAGGTGTCATCGGAACAGGCGCTATCAGCCATCATTTCATAGAAGCAGCCCATGCTAGTGGAGAATACCAACTGGTCGCAGTCTATTCTAGAAAACTAGAAACTGCCGCAACCTTTGCTTCCCGCTATCAAAATGTCCAACTCTTTGATCAATTAGAAGACTTCTTTAAGTCTTCCTTTGATGTAGTCTATATTGCTAGTCCAAACTCCTTGCATTTTGTTCAAGCCAAGGCTGCCTTGTCTACTGGTAAGCACGTCATTCTTGAAAAGCCAGCTGTCACTCAGCCACAAGAATGGCTAGATTTGAGGCAAACAGCTGAGAAAAATCACTGTTTTATCTTTGAAGCTGCTCGTAATTACCACGAGGAAGCTTTTACTACTATCAAGATTTTTTTGGCAGACAAGCAAGTATTGGGAGCTGATTTCAACTATGCCAAGTATTCTTCCAAGATGCCGGACTTGTTGGCTGGGGAGATGCCAAATGTCTTTTCAGATCGTTTTGCTGGTGGAGCCCTTATGGACTTGGGGATTTATCCTCTCTATGCTGCCGTTCGCCTCTTTGGAAAGGCTCAGGTCGCGACTTATCAAGCTCAACAGCTTGACAATAGCATTGACCTGAATGGAGACGGTATCCTCTTCTACCCTGACTTTCAAGTTCATATCAAGGCTGGGAAAAACATCACTTCCAATCTTCCTTGTGAGATATACACAGCAGATGGAACCTTGACCCTCAACACGATTGAGCATGTCCGCTCAGCTATTTTTACCAACCACCAAGGAAATCAAGTTCAGCTCCCTATCCAACAGGCTCCTCATACGATGACTGAGGAAGTCGCTGCATTTGCACACATGATCCAGCAACCAGACCAGACGCTTTACCAGAACTGGCTGGATGATGCAGGCTCTGTTCATGATTTACTCTATACCATGCGCCAGACTGCTGGCATTAGATTTGAGGCAGAAAAATGAAAACCAAACTCCCCACTGAATGGCAAAAACTGAGCGACCAACTCGGTTTCCAAGAATTTACTCCCATTCAAACTCAACTATTTGAGCCCATTCTTGCTGGAGAAAACCTTCTGGGAGTGAGCCCAACAGGAACTGGTAAGACCCTCGCTTACCTCCTACCAAGTCTTCTCAGACTACAAAAGAAAAAAGCCCAACAACTCTTGATTCTAGCACCAAATACAGAACTGGCTGGACAGATTTTTGACGTGTGTAAAACCTGGGCAGAGGCTATCGGCTTGACTGCTCAGCTCTTCCTATCAGGTTCAAGTCAGAAACGTCAGATTGAACGCCTAAAAAAAGGACCAGAAATTCTAATCGGTACTCCTGGCCGTATCTTTGAGTTGATTAAATTGAAAAAAATCAAGATGATGAATGTGGAAACCATCATCCTGGATGAATTTGACCAATTGCTAGATGATTCTCAGATTCACTTTGTCGAGAAAATCACTCACTACGCACCTCGTGACCACCAACTCATCTACATGAGTGCGACGACCAAGTTTGACCAAGAAAAGATTGCACCAAACACGCGCACCATTGATCTCTCTGGTCAAAGACTGGACAACATCCAACACTTCTACATGCAGGTAGACCAACGTCACCGAGTGGACATGCTACGAAAACTAGCACATGTAGAGGATTTCCGTGGTCTGGTCTTCTTTAATAGTTTGTCAGACCTTGGAAGTGCAGAAGAAAAACTACAGTATCGCGATATCTTGGCTGTCTCCCTCGCTAGTGATGTCAATGTGAAATTTCGAAAAGTCATCTTAGAAAAGTTTAAAGATAAGCAACTAACCCTGCTCCTTGCAACTGACCTTTTGGCACGTGGAATTGATATCGATAGCCTAGAATGTGTCGTAAACTTTGATATTCCTAGAGACATGGAAACATACACTCACCGCGCTGGTCGTACAGGTCGCATGGGCAAAGAGGGCTATGTTATCACTCTCGTAACCCATCCAGAAGACCTTAAAAAACTCAAGAAATTCGCAAGTGTGCGTGAAATTGTCCTAAAAAATCAAGAACTCTATATCAAATAAGGTTGGCATTCACCAACCTTTTTCTTATCCCCAAGTAATTTCTAATTGATAGCTGGCAAAAGGATGTCCCTCTTGGTTTTGCAGTTGATAGGCTAATTCAATCTTTTGCCCATCCAGTTTGTAGTGATTCGTTTGTATGATAAACTCCTGCATCCCCATAGGTGTAGGAATATAGGCTAAACTATCGCTATCCTTTAGAAAACGCATGATGGTTTTGGGACTCGAGAAACGGGTCATCACCAGTTCTTCTTCATGAAACTTGAGAACCACTTTCTCTTTTTCCTCATTATAAAAGAGTAAATAGCTAAAATCCCCTTTTTCATGCACTTCAACGTCATAAAGCTGGTCAATCACTTCCAACTGCTCATCAAACTGAATCCTATTTCGCATCCGAATCTTCACATCAGGTCCTCTTTCTTGTCTCTTGTCCTACTATTTTACCAAAAAGAGCAGGATTTTGCTATAATGGTCATATGAACGAAAAAGTATTCCGTGACCCAGTTCACAACTATATCCATGTAAATAATCAGGTCATCTACGACTTGATCAATACAAAAGAATTTCAACGTCTTCGCCGTATCAAGCAACTGGGGACTTCCAGCTATACCTTCCATGGTGGGGAGCACAGTCGCTTTTCCCACTGTTTGGGAGTCTATGAGATTGCTCGTCGTATCACGGAGATTTTTGAAGAAAAATATCCTGAAGAATGGGATCCTGCTGAATCTCTCTTGACCATGACCGCTGCGCTCCTTCATGACCTTGGACATGGTGCCTACTCCCATACTTTTGAAAATCTCTTCGATACAGATCATGAAGCCATTACTCAGGAAATCATCCAAAGTCCTGAGACAGAGATTCACCAAGTCCTGCTACAAGTAGCGCCAGATTTCCCCAAAAAGGTGGCTAGTGTCATCGATCATACCTATCCTAACAAGCAGGTCGTGCAGCTCATTTCTAGCCAAATTGATGCGGATCGTATGGACTATCTCTTGCGCGACTCCTATTTTACAGGAGCATCTTATGGGGAATTTGACCTGACTCGCATCCTCCGAGTCATTCGTCCTGTCGAAAATGGCATCGCCTTTCAGCGCAACGGCATGCATGCCATCGAAGACTATGTTCTCAGTCGCTACCAGATGTATATGCAGGTTTATTTCCACCCAGCAACACGGGCCATGGAAGTTCTCCTACAAAATCTCCTCAAACGCGCCAAGGAACTCTATCCTGAAGACAAGGACTTCTTTGCACGCACTTCTCCTCATTTGCTACCTTTTTTTGAAAAGAAAGTTACTCTATCTGACTATCTGGCACTTGATGACGGCGTGATGAATACCTACTTCCAACTCTGGATGACCAGTCCTGACAAGATACTAGCCGACTTGTCGCAACGTTTTGTCAACCGCAAGGTCTTTAAATCCCTTACTTTTTCAGAAAAAGACCAAGATCAACTCGCAACCATGAGACAACTGGTTGAAGAAATCGGTTTTGATCCAGACTACTATACAGCCATTCATAAGAACTTTGACCTCCCTTATGATATCTATCGTCCCGAATCTGAAAATCCACGGACACAGATTGAGATTCTACAAAAAAATGGAGAACTGGCTGAACTCTCTAGCCTGTCTCCTATCGTCCAATCCCTTGCTGGCAGCCGCCATGGGGACAATCGTTTCTATTTTCCTAAAGAAATGTTGGACCAAAACAGTATCTTCGCAAGCATTACCCAGCAATTTTTACACTTGATTGAGAACGATCATTTTACCCCAAATAAGAACGAATAGAGGAAATTTATGAGTATTAAACTAATCGCCGTCGATATCGATGGTACCCTGGTTAACAGTAAAAGGGAAATCACTCCTGAAGTCTTTTCTGCCATCCAAGATGCCAAACAAGCTGGTGTCAAAGTCGTGATTGCAACGGGTCGTCCTATCGCAGGCGTTGCCAAACTTCTGGACGACTTGCAGTTGAGAGACGAGGGTGACTATGTTGTAACCTTCAACGGTGCCCTTGTTCAAGAAACTGCTACTGGCCATGAGATTATCAGCGAATCCTTGACCTATGAGGATTATCTGGATATGGAATTTCTCAGTCGCAAGCTCGGTGTCCACATGCACGCTATTACCAAGGACGGTATCTATACTGCCAATCGCAATATCGGAAAGTACACGGTGCACGAATCAACCCTCGTCAGCATGCCTATTTTCTACCGCACTCCAGAAGAAATGGCTGACAAAGAAATCGTCAAATGTATGTTCATCGATGAACCAGAAATCCTCGATGCTGCGATTGAAAAGATACCAGTAGAATTTTACGAACGCTACTCTATTAACAAATCTGCTCCTTTCTACCTCGAACTCCTTAAAAAGAATGTAGACAAGGGTTCAGCCATCACTCACTTAGCTGAAAAACTCGGATTAACCAAAGATGAAACCATGGCGATCGGGGACGAAGAGAATGACCGTGCCATGCTCGAAGTCGTTGGCAACCCCGTTGTTATGGAAAATGGAAATCCAGAACTCAAAAAAATCGCCAAATACATCACCAAAACAAACGACGAATCCGGCGTCGCCCATGCTATCCGTACGTGGGTACTGTAAAATGCTTAAGGATAGAAAATAAACGACACCCCAAAAGTAGAGATGAGACTCTAACTTCTGGGGTGTTCTTTTTGATTTTTCGCCAAACCTTCTAATCAAATCATCTAAATAATCCCAGTCTATCTAGTTCTTTTAGGGCGGATTCTCTTGATGGGTATGGATTTCTATTGATGAAACGTTTTACAGCTTCGACGTGATGATAAAGATCCATGCTGATTTCTTTTAAATTATCAATAAATACATCAAGTAGTTCTGGTTCAATGTTCTCTAAGGGAGAAGGAAGCTCTTTCTTATTTCCAAACTCAAAAGCTTCTTTAGCAGTCTCACCTATTGCATAACTAATGTTGTCCCACAAGAGACCATTCGCTTCATTTTCATCTAATTGCATGTAGATAAATATTCCACTGAAGTCTGTCCCATCATCTAATAAACAATAAAGTTCCTCTCCCCTTTTATCTCTATTCTCCAAAAAACTCCAACATGCATCCAAGTCGCTTCGAATGTGTGAAATATATTGCGTTTCCATATGATTCGCAATTGCCTCAGCAAAAATCAACATAAAATAACTAGTCAGCATATCCTCTCCTAGTCTATACTTGAACGAAATAGCCTATCTATTCTCATCTGATAAAAATAGCGGACCAAAGTAGTTTTTAACGAGTTCGTCCTTTAAATATCCTTTTATTTCTGTTTCAGATATTTGTGAAATGAGTTCACTGTTTTCAGATAGGATTTGTTTGTAACTTAAGACAAGAGCAGCAAGTGTGTCCTCGTCGACACTTTCAATCGTTTGTGGTAGGTAGATTTCTTCCGAAGCAATATATGAATAGTGACAAACTAGGACAAAGAAATTAGCGATACAGTTCCATACTAGTGGATTGGTTTTCTTATCCAACACCTGAAATGTCAAGATATCTAGCTCGTCCATATTTTCCAGTCGAGAATATAAAAGATCTGGGCAAAAACCACTCTCTTTATCAAGTTTCTGTTTGGAAAGTTCTAAGGAATCAAGGACAAACTCCTGATATTCTTTCTCACTGATAAGATCTACAAGACCGTATATCAATTCCTGTAGGAAGCGTAATAAATTTCTATTATCATTCATCAGTTTTCCTTCTATTACTAAAAACTAACTTGGTGATCCACTGAAAAACGTGGCACTCACTCTTCCTCTTCAAACATCAGAGCATCCAGTTCTTCTCTCTCTGCCGCAATCTCTTCAAAAGTAGAAATAAGATTATTTACTATTTCTAAGGTGATAATACCAGTCGAATCCCTCATCGTAACCTTGGTCCCAATAGCACTCAACTCACGGATGAGTTCTCTAACCTTTTTCAATTCATCCAAATCTAACATGTCTACTTCTATCACCGTGTCATGATCTTTGATTCTGGATTGGATTAAAGAAAAAGGCAAGGATGAATGGTTTCTTAACAACTTATAGGTCCCTGACTTGTCACCTATAGAATCTATACAAATAGCTAGCATCGTTTCCGCTCCTTTCCTCTCTGATCGCTACTATATGACATTATACCATACTGGTGAGCTTATTCTTAAGAAGCTAAAGAGGGCGTTTCCGTTCCGATTGCTGAGTTAGATCTAATTCAGACCGTTGTACAGTTACTTAAATCTTGAGAGTACAAAAACTAATGATGCGTTGAGCAGCAGATTCGATTGGTTGTACAGTTACTTAAATCTTGAGAGTACAAAAACCAATCCAAACTCCTGCCCAGAATACCAAACGTTGTACAGTTACTTAAATCTTGAGAGTACAAAAACTACCAAGATCAACTTCCCAACGTTTGAGTGGTTGTACAGTTACTTAAATCTTGAGAGTACAAAAACCGGTTCCTGTGTCGGATTGCTAGCTTGTCCGTTGTACAGTTACTTAAATCTTGAGAGTACAAAAACTTGTGACTACACTGAAGAGCAATATAGAGCGTTGTACAGTTACTTAAATCTTGAGAGTACAAAAACCTCGTATGTATCATCATAGATAACAAAAGTGTTGTACAGTTACTTAAATCTTGAGAGTACAAAAACTCTGCTTCTGTTCTTCTTGCTCCTTTTTTTGTTGTACAGTTACTTAAATCTTGAGAGTACAAAAACTAATCAAAGAAGCTAATAAATTGATGAAAGGTTGTACAGTTACTTAAATCTTGAGAGTACAAAAACAAAACAGGCAAGGATAGGAAATGGCGAGAAGTTGTACAGTTACTTAAATCTTGAGAGTACAAAAACCGATTGATAAGTCAGCTGAGTTCATCGCTCGTTGTACAGTTACTTAAATCTTGAGAGTACAAAAACGTAGTCTTCAAATTCGCTTTCAAGTGCTACGTTGTACAGTTACTTAAATCTTGAGAGTACAAAAACCTCAAATTCGTCAATTTTGATTTTTGTTCCCTCAAAAACATTATAAAGCCTTAAATCTCACTCGTCAATACTATTCTTCCAAATATTTCAATAACATTGGATTGGCTGATTCAATACGGAATTTTGTTTTCATTTTGTACTGATACAAATTATTCAAAATTTTTAATGCTACTTGATCTTCTACAGATAAACTCATGTGGAGAATGTCCGAGCTAAATAAATAGGATCCAATTTTTCTTAAAGAGGTTAAAAATTCTTGTTCATCAGGTATTTGATTTATTGGATACTGATTGGTAAAGCGATTATACATAAATTCTAGCGAATAAAAATGATCAACATAATCGGAAACAATATTGATTTCCTCTAAAACTTCTTTCGTGACATGAAGATAACCTTCATTGGAAGGAAATAAAACAATATATAATGAATCGCTATGATTAGTCAGAAACTCCATTTTCTCACAACATTCAACAAAATCATTATAGGATAGAAAATCGTCCAAATTTCGTAAGACAAGCAAAAACTTTTCAGAACTGTTTGTCGCCATAACTTCTAACATAGAAAGAAATAATAAAAACTTTATCTTATTATCTACAAACTCAAAGGATATATTTTTATCATTTGTTCCAAAATATGGTAAAAAATTCTTTTGAATCAATTGATCCGTATTAAAATATTTTGCTTCGGTATGATAGATAATATCACCTAATTGAAGATTCAACTTCTGATTCAATAGAAGTGAAATCCTATCTAGATTGTCATTGATATTTTCAATTTGCTCCATTATCTCTATAGAATTAATCTTTTTCTTTATATAATCATAGGCTACTGTTCCTTTTTTATATTCCATTTGTTCAATTAAATCATTGATATTGGACACTTGAACAACACTGAATTCTGATCGGGAAACCATTGTATCGTCTATTAGTATTTTAGGCTCATTTTGTTCAAATAGAACTAAATCTTCCTCACTATATTTTTTTCCTCCAAAATACCATAATAGTATCTGCCAAATATAGTATTTTAATTGCTGATCTTGACCTACAATTTGAGTAAATTGACCAAAACTTAATGAAATTTTATCCTTGTATGGATGACTAATGTTCATTTTCATATAACTACCAACTTATTATCACTGACTACTTCTTCTTGCTTTGTTTTTCCACCAATGATTAAAACCATTTCAGAAAATTGTTTCTCAGTCACTGCTAGCAAACGGACATTCCCACTTGGCAGATTACTCTGACTTAATTTTTTATAGAATTTACTAGCAAAACTTCGGTTCGGACAGGTTCTATAATAAACAGAAAACTGTAACATTTCAAAACCATTTGCAATTAAATCTTTCCGAAAATTACGATAGACTCTTTTTTCTTGATTTGTTTCCATTGGTAGATCAAAAAAACACAATAATCTCAATGCTTCATACCTCATTTCTTTAGCTCCATTCTACACTCGACACCATTGGACAGTAAAATTTACTAGTATCCTTATCAGAGATACATTTTAGAAAACCCTTGACATATTTATCCATTGCTACCGTTACAGAACACGTTTCTTTCCCATAACGAATCTTCGCATTTAGTGTATCCGTCAACGCAAGACGAAATTCATATTTCAAATACTCTTCATCTCGTAAATTTTGATAGACCCAGACATCGATAATCTGCCGAAAAGGTTCCATTAGATCATCAACCAAGTTAAATTGGTTATATTCATTCTTATGAAAAATTCCTATTAAGGGATTTAACCCATACCCAGAAATAATACGTGCCATCTGTGCTCTCATGATTGCATAACCATAATTTAGGCCAGCATTGATGACATCCGTTTCCTGTTGTGTAAGACGTACGAATTTTTTTCCAAAGAGTTCGTTAAAATAGACTTTTGCAGCATGGCCTTCACGATTGGTTTTATCTCCATATTCAATATGATCTTTATAGTCTGCTAATAATTGAATGCAATCAATATTTTTCTCAAACATTGCAAGAACATCTTGCTGATTGTTTATTTTAAAATAGGTTACTATTTGCCATAATTTATCTTTTTGCTCCTGCGTCCACAATAATTGCTCCTGTAATTTTTTATAGGCTCTAAAATGGCCATTTTGAGAATGATAAATTCCAGTAGGCAAGTGCTCATTATCACAGACAATCAAGGCAATATTATACTTACTTAAAGCACTTAATAACCTTAAAGTTACAACAGTCTCCCCTCCTTCTGCTACAATTATCGAAATATCACTCAGTGGGACGACATAGTCTTGACCCATTTTCTTAATTAAAAGGTTATCCAACTTCAATTGCATTTTTTCACTCTGACAGACATGCACAATTCTCCAAGTCATCGTATTTTCCTCTTTCACAAAACGAAAACACCCCGCCATAAATGACAGGGTGTTGAATTCGGCATGAAGCCTTATCTTTGTAGCTTCTGCAAGATTTAAGTAACTGTGCAAGGCGTCCCTTGCAATTACCATTATAATACATTGTACAAGCGTTTGCAACTCTTTTTTAAAAATATTTTAAAATTTGAGTTTTGGTTCGTCACCCTCTTTTTTAATGATATGTTTTTTTCCCAAAACATCAGTTTTGACTTTAAAAATAGAAATATTTGATTTATTTAATCCCTTTACACATTGTGTTGTACTGTTTGGTACTGTGCCAAAAATATCAATCAATTTTTCACCTTTTTCAAAATCTGATTTATTCATTGGTTTTAATTGAACTTGATGTTTTCCTTTATTATTTCTAGATAAAAATCTAAACAATTGTTCTTGACCTTTTTCAACATCCTTTATTAAAATCAAATCATTTTTATATAAAGTGAACTTAAATTCAGATGTTTCAACAACACCCTCTATTTTTTTAATATTATCATATTTTTCTTTTGAAATCTTATATTTTCCAGTTCCTTTTTCAAAATATAAATCAGAGTATTTTAAGCCAAGAAACTCATATTTTCCTGTTTTATGATTATAATAAACGTCTGTACGCCATGGGGCTATTGATTGAAGCACAACTTGATTATCACTACCATCTGGTGTGATATCAATGTAATTACCTAGTTTATTATCGTAGTATTTCAGACATTTAATTTCTGGTCCATTACCTTTTTTACTGTACTTTCGAATAGGCCCATTTTCTTGTCTATATTTCTCAAAAGGATTGCAAGGGATCTCTTTATTTTTATCGTTCAATTCTTTAGAAGGATAGGTTCTTAAAATTTCTTCAATCACTTTTTCAAATGTTTGTGGATCTTTGTGATACATCAAGAATTTACTCTTATCTTTATTATAAATTTTAATGAAAGCATCATATCCTGCTTGACTATAAATATCTTTAATCTTACCTAAAACATAAGTTTCTTCAGACTTATCTTTATCCAATTTCGCTTTTCTTGTTGCGTAAATGGTTGCATCTGAAATTTTTCGATTGTATTTTGAATCTACTTGATAAGAAAACAGTATACTATCCTCAAATGTCTTGCTACGCAATGTATCGACAAAATGGTCATATGGAGCTTTAAATACTAATTCCTTGTATTCATCATCACTTAATGAAAGGATTTCTCCAGTCTCTGAATCAACGAATTGTCCTTCTTTATAAGCAATCAAAGGATTATTCTGTTTTTTCCATAATCTTAATTGACTCGAAGCAGCAATAATTAAGGCATCCACAGCATGGTGGTGATAGGTTTCACGAGATTTTTCAAGTCCCCACTTTCTTCTTAGCTGAGAGGTAAATTGTCCACGTACCACCGAAATAGTTGTATCGAATTTATGCGCTTTATAAAAATCTTGTAGAGCATTTAAAACAACTCGAGAAGAATATCGAGTGTCAACTAAATTCCGTTCGATGAATTTCTGCTTCACTTCAATCTTACTAATATCTTCTTCCGTTAAAAGGTACTCTTTCTTTTTATTACCTAATAATTTAGACTCTTTTACATAAGATTTAAACTCACGGTAGGACCAACCATCATCCATACTATCTAAAGCCTGAAACGGTGTTCGCTGTCCCTTCTCCTGGTTTGCTGTAGCTAGAACCAATACTTTATTAGATAGACTATCATCAAACGATAAAGAAAGAGGTAAAATATGGTCAATTTCGTACTTGTACTGATTGTGAATTAAATCTGAAATTGGAATGTTCTTCCCAGTATAGAGACACTTTTCTCCCTGTTGATGCCATAAACGAATCTTAGTAGCTAATTCCTTATGCCCATGAAAAATGTTATCCGGCAGCTCTTTCTTCCCATTGTATTGAAACGCCGCTTTTTCCATAGCTGCATTTTTCTCATCTTGGTTTGCCTTTTGACGTTTTATATAATCTTTCTTAGCGTCTTCTTCGTTATTTTCACGCGCCATTTCGATAACGATATTATCAAAGATACCATATTTTTTAGTTGCTTCGTTGATTATTTTTATAGCTTGTCTGACAGATTTTGCTACTACAGGGTTATAAATTTCTTCTGTTAATTCTTTTTCATCAATATATTTGGTTCTTTTTGATGTTTCTTTAGATTTTTGTTTCCCCAATCGTGTGAGAATTGTCATTTGCTCTTCTGAAGTTTCATAGAGTTCTGGTATCAATTCCATCATGAGTTTAAGGGAAAAATTATGCCATCCCCTACTAAATAGACTGCTATTATTTTTTCTAAATTGAACCAATTCAAGTACTTGGTCTTGACTAAAAGAATCCTTTAACTTTGTGTTAATCGCTTCTTCTATACCTTCTCGTTCAGTATTTAGAGTTAAAATATGGGCAAGCTCATCTAAAACATTTCTAGACAATTCCCCAACTGAAATTGTTTCTAGCGATTGCATTTTTCGATAGACTTCAAAAGTATGCATTTCAGGTTTATTGTTTACATCAACTCGATAACCACTTATCTGATCTACTGAAGCATCAATCATTTTAGCAATGTACTTCAATAAGGTTGAGGCTCCTAAGGTTTTAGCTTCCTTAGCATATTCAACAATAACTTTCTTTTGTTCCTCACTCAGTTTCTTGGTCTCTGTAGGAACTGTTAAATTATTTAAATCATTTAGTAAATTAAACTCTTGAGCAGTATGGGAAGCTTTTGAAGCTCTGTATTCATTAGGATAAAATGTACATTTTCCAATTAAAATACCAAAAATATTATCTAACGTCGTACCGTCTGTTCTGAAACGTCCATAATCCGTCCGAGATTTTTCATTACCTGGTCCATGATAATATTTTCTTTTCCCTGTAAGGATTTTTAGACAATCCTCTATAAATTCATCTGTAATTTTACTATTGAATTCCTGCTGTTTTCTAAGAATTCTTTCAGCTTCTTTTCTATAAGCAGATGTTGAAAAAACATTGATCAATCGGCGTTTCTCACCATTTTCCACAACAGTGAAATCTCCTCTTACCTGACCATATTTTTCGAAACGTTCTAGTTGGATTTGACCGGGTGTCTTTTCAGCAAGTAATTTTCTATTTTCTTCAACTGCCTTACCATAATCAGACGATACTGTACCCCCATCCTCAGAAGCATCATCCAAATAGCTAATACCACGTCTCTTAACAATGTTCTTTAAAGCTATGAACAGCTCTTCATTCGTTAGTTGCTGATCCAATCCATCTACACGAAGTCGATATGGATTAAGATTAATGGATACCTTAGAAAAATCAGTTAACAAACCATAGTCTTCAAATATATCTTGAAGTCGAACACCACGGTGTTTTTTTCTACGATGTAATCGTCGAGCCTGTCTATTTTTTCTTCTTTCAACATTATTGTCAGCAGTTGCAGCAGGAAAAATTCGTGAATTCGCATGAATAATCTTTCCAGAATTTTTTTCTAGAATTCCCACTCCTACGGATGCAATACCAATATCCAATCCTAAAACTAAACCATTCATAATTATACTCCTAACTAATCATCATATTAATTAAATTTTACTCCTTACTTCCTAAAAAATCAAATCATTATATGCAATTAACTAAAATATCCTATCTTTTTATAATTATATGCAAATTCTCACGTTTTGATCATTGATAAAAAACAAAAAAGCGTGATCTCACGCCTTGGAGTTGTATTTAACTTGAGTGATTTCTACATAAAAATCAATAGTTTCTATGCCCCCTGCAGGAATCGAACCTGCAACTACTCCTTAGGAGGGAGTTGTTATATCCATTGAACTAAGGGAGCTAGAGAAAAACTCTGCTGAATGAGCAGAGTTTTTTAGTCGAATTAACGACGGATTTCTTTGATACGAGCTGCTTTACCTTGAAGAGCACGCAAGTAGTACAATTTCGCACGACGTACTTTACCGTAACGAACAACTTCGATCTTTTCAACACGTGGAGTGTGGATTGGGAAGATACGCTCAACACCTACACCGTTAGAGATTTTACGAACTGTGTAGTTTTCTGAGATGCCAGCACCTTTACGTGCGATAACAACACCTTCAAAAATCTGGATACGTTCACGGTTTCCTTCGACAACTTTCGCGTGTACACGAACAGTGTCACCAGGACGGAATGATGGGATATCTGTACGAAGTTGACCTTCAGTCAAGCTTTGGATTAATGGATTCATTTTATTCTCCTATCTTTGTCAATCTTGAGGAACCTTCCTCAGCGGATAAACTGTATTTTTGTGCGTCCATTACACACAGGATATAGTTTACCAAATTTCTACCTAAAAGTAAAGAAATTTATAGCAGAATTCCTAAAAAAATCGCCACTAAGCCGCCTATGTAAGTTATGACTAAATAGCTATAAAATACCTTCTTGTCATTTAATAGTCTTTGCAGCTCGTCATTCAAGGTTGAAAAGGTCGTCAACCCTCCACAAAAACCTGTCGCTAGGATGGCATAGACTTCCTTGGACTCCACATGATTGTTGAGTAGACCGATCAAAAAACATCCTAGAAGATTAGCTATGAGAGTTCCTAGGGGCAATTTCAAGGATTGATTATATCGGGAAAAGAAATAACGCACCAGTGCTCCGAACCCGCAGGCGATTGTAAGATAAACGATTACCATTTCTTCCTCCCTAGAACATCAGCCAAGAGCAGACCTCCACCAATGCTCAAAAATAAGTAGATGCCTAAACTAAGATAACGCCCGGTATCAAGCAATTTCACAGCATCCAAGAGTAGACTAGAAAAGGTTGTTAAACCTCCGCAAAAACCCGTCCCCAGCGCCAAAATTAAGCCTTTACTAGTTCCCTTATGGGCCAGATAGCCTTTTACCAGATAGACCAGGCAGAATATTCCCAGGTAATTGACGAGAAGGGTTCCCCAAGGAAATTCAGGACTGGCTGGCAACTGACTAGATACAAAGTAGCGGACAAGGCCACCCAACATAGCAGCTAGAAAAATCCCTAGCGGATAGAATTGTTCTTTTTTCATTTGATATTTTGATCCTGATAATCACGCGAACGTTTGAGAATGTCTGAAAAAGTCGCAACAATGGTCTCCTGATAGCGCTTATCTTCTACTCGATTTTTGACTTTCTCAAAAATAACTTCTTCTCTCTTAGTATCTAAAATAGGTTTTCCTGAAGCTTTCTTATAAGCGACAACCCCTTCAACTAGGTGCATCCGTTCTTCTAGGAGCTTGACGATTTGGTCGTCAAGCTGATCAATTTCTTGCCGAATAATATCTAAGTTCATACAGTCTCCTCCTTTATTTGAATTATTGTATCAAAAAGCCACCAAATAGGCTAGTAAAATCCCAAAATAACTAATAAAAAAACGCACTAACTTCTTCCAGTCAGTGCAGTTTGATTCTTATCCTACTTTTGCAGCCAATTCTTCTGCGAATTGTTCCAAACGTTCGATGTCTTCTTCTTCGGCAGAAAGGTCTACTTTAACACACTCTGAACCTTTTTCTGCTCCTGTCGCTACAAAAACGCGATCAAAGTCATCAACAGCTTTACAGAATTCGTCGTAGAAGGTATCTCCTGAACCGACCACTCCGTAGATTTTGCCATTCAAGTTGAGATCTGCTAGGTCTTCGTAGAAGTCCATCATCTCATCTGGCAATTCCCCATCACTGTAAGTATAAGTCGCAACGATTGCGATATCCGCTTCCAAGAAGTCTGAAGCGTCAACAGTCGTACATTCATCCACATCGACATCCAAGCCCAAGTCACGCAATTTATCTGCTACAATATCTGCAATTTCTTCGGTATTACCGGTCATACTGGCAAATACAATTTTTGCTAATGCCATAACGTCCTCCTCAATTTATCTTTCTCCATTATATCATATCTTTTTCATTTTAAAAATAAAAATTCTTGTGCTACAATGAAATGAGAAAGAATTGAGGTTATTTATGGAAATTTGCCAGCAAATATTAGAGAAAATCAAAGAATACGATACCATTATCATTCACCGTCATATGAAACCAGATCCTGATGCCTTAGGGAGTCAGGTAGGTTTGAAAGCTCTTCTCACACACCATTTTCCAGAAAAGACTATCAAAGCGGTCGGTTATAACGAACCAACTCTAACCTGGATGGCGGAAATGGATACTGTTCAAGATAGTGACTACCAAGGAGCTCTTGTCATTGTCTGCGATACAGCCAATACTGCTCGTATCGATGATAAGCGTTATCATCAAGGTGACTTCCTGATTAAGATTGACCACCATCCTAACGATGACGTTTACGGAGACTTGTCTTGGGTCGATACTGGCTCAAGCAGTGCTAGTGAGATGATTGCCCTATTTGCAGAAAATACTCAACTAACCTTGTCAGTTCAAGCTGCTGAACTCCTTTTTGCTGGGATCATTGGGGATACAGGGCGTTTTCTCTACCCGTCAACTAGTGCCCGTACCTTTAGAATAGCTAGCCAGCTCCGAGAAATTGATTTTGACTTTGCTGGATTGTCTCGTCAAATGGATACCATGAGCTTTAAGATTGCAAAACTTCAAGGCTACATCTATGACCATCTAGAAGTTGATGAAAACGGAGCTGCTCGCGTTCTTCTCAGTCAAGAAATCTTGAAAGAGTATAATGTTACTGACGCTGAAACCGCAGCGATTGTCGGTGCACCAGGAAGAATTGACAGTGTCAGCCTCTGGGGGATTTTTGTCGAGCAAGCTGATGGTCACTTCCGTGTGCGAATGCGTAGTAAAATCACCCCTATCAATGAAATTGCCAAAGAACACGACGGAGGAGGACACCCATTAGCTAGTGGCGCCAATTCCTATAGCTTAGAGGAAAACGAAATCATCTATCAAAAGTTAAAAAACTTGCTTAAAAACTAATAAAATACTTGCCAAACTTTTCAGAATCTGATAGACTAGTATGGTAACAATCTATGGCTCGCAAAGAGACCATGGCAGAAAGGAAATATTGCAAAATGAAAAAAGATATCCATCCAGAATATCGCCCAGTTGTCTTCATGGACACAACTACTGGTTACAAATTCCTTAGCGGTTCAACTAAACGCTCTAACGAAACTGTTGAGTTCGAAGGCGAAACTTACCCATTGATCCGTGTGGAAATTTCATCAGACTCACACCCATTCTACACTGGACGTCAAAAGTTCACTCAAGCAGATGGACGCGTGGATCGTTTCAACAAAAAATACGGTCTCAAATAAGAATAAAAAGAACAGCTTCGACTGTTCTTTTTTCTTTCTTCAAATCAGGACTCAAGAACCACTGCTGTTCCACTACAGGTAACCATCAGCATACCATTCTCAGCACCTAAGGTTTCATAGTCCATCTTAACCCCAATGATAGCATTTGCGCCACGTTCACTCGCACGCGCCATCATTTCTGCTAGAGCTTCTTCTCTCGCTTGGGTTAATTCGCCTTCATAACTACTAGCACGACCGCCAAGAATATTACGGAAACCAGCCGCCATATCTTTGAACATATTAACCCCAGCAACCACTTCGCCAAAGACAATTCCTTTGTATTCTAGGATTTTCTTTCCTTCAATCCCCGTAGTTGAAATAATCATCTTTAGGCCCTCCTTGCTTCTTTTAGAACATTGTAAACCCTTTCATTATCTTTGTCAAGAAATTCCCTATTGCTTTTATACTCCCCATCAAAAAAGAGAAGACTTGGAGTCTTCTCTTTTTCTTAGTTAAATCGCTTCTGTGACAAAGCTACGGCTTTCTAGCACCTTAAGCATGGCATTTGCTGTGTCTAGCGCTGTAAAGAGTGGCACACCGTGTTCAATGGCTGAACGGCGAATTTGCTCACCATCTTCATCAGCAGTTCGTTTGGTTCCGACAGTATTGATGATTGCTTGAATTTTTCCTTTGCGGACAAAGCTTGGGATATCCTTCTCATCATCACCAATCTTACCAACAGGCTGAGCATGCAGTCCATGGCTAGCAAAGAATGCTGCAGTTCCTTCTGTCGCGAGGATACCGTAACCGATATTTTGGAAACGGCGAGCCAAGTCCAAGGCTTCTTCTTTGGCATCATCTGCAATGGTGAAGACTACATTTCCGAAAGTTGGCAAATGGAGGTAAGAAGCTTCAAAGGCTTTATAGAGAGCTTTTTCTAGAGTAGCATCAGAGCCCATGACTTCCCCTGTTGACTTCATTTCAGGACCGAGCAAGCTATCTACCTTAGCTAACTTGGTGAAGGAGAAGACTGGGGCCTTGATATGAACGCGAGTACTTTCAGGGTAAAGTCCATCTTGGTAGCCAAGTTCTCCAAGGTTTTGACCAAGAATGAGCTTGGTCGCTACTTGAGCCATAGGGATATTGGTTACTTTTGAAAGGAATGGAACCGTACGGCTGGCACGTGGATTAACCTCAATAACGTAGACTTTTTCATCCTTGATAACAAACTGGATGTTCATCATACCAAGACAGTTGAGCCCAATCGCTAAACGTTTGGTATAGTCTGCAATGGTTTCTTGAACCTTTTGCGACAAGGTTTGCGGTGGGTAAACGGCCATTGAGTCACCTGAGTGGACACCAGCACGTTCGATATGCTCCATGATACCAGGGATAAGGACATTTTCTCCGTCTGAGATGGCATCCACTTCACACTCTTGCCCAACGATGTAAGAGTCAACAAGAACAGGGTGATCTGGACTAGCCTTAACAGCGGTACGCATGTAAGAACGGAGGTCTTCTTCGTTTTCAACGATTTCCATAGCACGTCCACCCAAAACATATGAAGGGCGAACGAGAACTGGGAAACCAATTTTACGTGCAGCAAGTACTGCTTCTTCTTCATTGGTTGCTGTTTGTCCAGGAGGTTGTGGAATATCCAAGTCTTTGAGGGCTTGTTCGAAGAGGTCACGGTCTTCTGCACGGTCCAAGTCAGCAACTTGAGTACCAAGGATAGTCACACCAGCTTTTGCTAATGGCTCAGCTAGGTTGATAGCTGTTTGACCACCGAACTGAACAATAACGCCTTTTGGTTGCTCCAAATCGATGACATTCATCACATCTTCAAAAGTCAATGGTTCAAAGTAGAGTTTATCTGATACAGAGAAGTCTGTTGAAACTGTCTCTGGGTTTGAGTTCATAATGATGGCTTCGTAACCAGCTGCTTGGATGGCCTTAACAGAGTGAACGGTTGCGTAGTCAAACTCAACCCCTTGACCGATACGGATTGGACCTGAACCTAGGACTAGTACAGATTCCTTATCAGACTTGATAGACTCATTTTCCCATCCATAGGTTGAATAAAAATATGGGGTTTCAGAGTCGAACTCTGCCGCACAAGTATCGACCATCTTGTAGACTGGGACAATCTTGTTTTCCAAGCGAAGTTGACGAACTTGATCAGCTGTTGTTTTCCAGAGTTCAGCAATCTTACGGTCTGAGAATCCATTTAGCTTAGCTGTTTTCAAAACTTCTAGCTCTTGTGGATGAGCACCCAATTCCTGCTCTATTTCAAAGATGTGCAAGAGTTTATCAAGGTAGAAAATATCAATCTTGGTCAATTCAGCAATTTCTTCTGGTGTGTAGCCACGGCGAATAGCTTCTGATACGTAGAAGAGACGGTCATCTTGAGCCTTGACAACCTTTTCAATCAAGGCATCATCTGAAACATCTGCAAGCTCAGGCATTTCATTGTGATGGACACCAATTTCTAGAGAGCGACAAGCTTTAAGGAGAGATTCCTCGATGTTTCGACCGATGGCCATAACTTCTCCAGTTGCCTTCATCTGGGTACCAAGACGACGTTCCCCTTTTTCAAACTTGTCAAATGGGAAACGAGGAATCTTAGCAACCACATAGTCGAGGGCTGGCTCAAACATGGCATAGGTTGAACCTGTAACTGGGTTGATGACCTCATCCAAGGTCAAACCGACGGCAATCTTAGCTGCCAATTTAGCAATCGGATAACCTGTCGCCTTAGATGCAAGAGCAGAAGAACGTGATACACGAGGATTTACTTCGATAACATAGTACTTAAAGCTATGGGGATCAAGTGCTAGCTGAACATTACATCCACCTTCAATCTTGAGTGCACGAATGATGCTCAAGCTCGCGTCACGTAGCATTTGGTTTTCATAGTCTGACATGGTTTGCGCAGGAGCAAATACGATGGAATCCCCTGTGTGGATTCCCACTGGGTCAAAGTTTTCCATGTTACAAACAACCAAAGCATTATCAGCCGAGTCACGCATGACTTCGTACTCGATTTCCTTGAAACCTGCAATGGAACGCTCAATCAAACATTGGGTAACAGGTGACAGTTTCAAACCATTTTCAGCGATTTCACGCAATTCTTCCTCGTTGGCACACATACCACCACCTGTACCACCTAGGGTAAAGGCTGGACGAACGATAACAGGGTAGCCGATTGATGTCGCAAAGGAAACAGCTTCTTCCACTGTGTTGACAATTTCAGATTCAGGAATCGGCTGCTCAAGCTCTTCCATCAATTGTTTAAAGAGGTCACGGTCCTCCGCTTGGTCGATGGCAGACAATTTAGTCCCCAGAAGTTCGACACCAAGCTCATCAAGAATACCGTTTTTAGACAATTCCATCGCCATATTGAGCCCTGTCTGACCTCCAAGAGTTGGGAGCAAGGCATCTGGACGTTCCTTACGGAGAATACGTGTCACAAACTCGAGTGTAATCGGTTCGATGTAGACCTTGTCAGCGATCTCCTTATCCGTCATGATGGTTGCAGGGTTTGAGTTCACCAAAACAACCTCATAGCCTTCCTCTTTCAAAGACAAGCAGGCCTGGGTCCCAGCGTAGTCAAACTCAGCAGCCTGACCAATAATAATCGGACCAGAACCAATCACCATAATTTTTTGAATATCAGTACGTTTAGGCATAGTTTATGATACAAAGCCCGTAAAGAACACAGTGAAAATAGGAAACTCGGTGCAGACGCCTTTAGCGTCAAGACGATGTTTATCTTTTTCACACAGTTCTTAGGGCGTGTTCACTTCCGCGAACAATGTATCTTCTCCTTTCTATTCGTCGCCTCACAGAGCGACATTAAATAAATTCTCCGACGATTTTTTAGAGAAACGATACTTTTCGGTAAAAAATCTAGTGCAGGGAGTTTTTAGTTCGCCTTATAGCGACTAAAAGAAACGACCTGCCTTTCTATTCGGCAACTCTCTGGTTGCCATTAAATAAATTCTCCGTCGATTTTTTAGAGAAACGATTATTTTCGATAAAAAATCTAGTACAGGGAGTTTTTAGTTCGCCCAATAGCGACTAAAAGAAACGACCTGCCTTTCTATTCGTCGCCTCACAGAGCGACATTAAATAAGATACAAAGGACGATAAGAAAGCGACTGAATTTTGGAAACCAAGGATAGAAATTCTTCCTTGGTTTCTCTAAATTCCGAGCTTTCCGTCCGTGTTCAATTCCATGAATTCTCCGACGAGTCTTACTCGTTCTTAGTTGGCTTGTTTAAAAGCTTCCATCATCTCGATAAACTCGTCAAAGAGGTAGCTAGCGTCGTGTGGCCCAGGAGCTGCGTCTGGGTGGAATTGTACAGAGAAACCTGGTTGGTATCTGTGACGCACACCTTCAACTGACTTGTCATTGATTTCTTCATGGGTAATGATCAAGTGCTCTGGCAATTCTTCACGACTGACCGCATAACCATGGTTCTGGCTAGTAAAGTCTACTCGTCCTGTTGCAATTTCACGGACCGCGTGGTTAAATCCACGGTGACCAAACTTCATCTTATAGGTCTTAGCGCCATTTGCCATGGCAAAGAGTTGATGCCCCATACAGATACCAAAGATTGGAATCTTCCCTTGCACACCACGAATCATATCGAGGGCCTGGGGAACATCTTCTGGGTTTCCTGGACCGTTTGACAACATGACGCCGTCAGGGTTGAGATGGAGAATTTCTTCTGCTGTAGTTGTGTATGGAACCACAGTCACGTTACAGTTCCGTTTCGAAAGTTCGCGTAAAATGGAATGTTTGAGACCAAAGTCTACCAGAACGACACTCAATCCAACTCCAGGAGCAGGATAAGCTGTCTTAGTAGAGACTTGCTTGATATTATCTGTCGGCAAGACTGTTGCTTGGAGCTGGTCTGCGATATGGTCCATGGTATCACCAACATGCGTAAGGGTTGCCCTCATAGTACCATGCTTACGGATAATCTTTGTAAGCGCACGAGTATCAATTCCTGAGATACCAGGGATTTTCTTGGCTTTCAAGAATTCGTCCAAGGTCATTTGATTGCGCCAGTTGCTGGCTCTACGCGCTTCTTCAAAAACTACTACTCCCTTACAGGTAGGACTGATGGATTCGTAGTCATCACGGTTAATCCCATAGTTTCCCACCAACGGGTATGTGAAAGTCAAGATTTGTCCATTATAAGACTGGTCTGTAATGGATTCTTGATAGCCGGTCATCCCTGTATTAAAGACGATTTCACCTGTTACATCAATATCTGCTCCGAAGGCCTTGCCTTCAAAAACTGTGCCATCTTCTAATACTAGAAGTCGTTTTGTCATATAGTCACCTCTCGTGGACGCTCTCAGGCGTCTTTTAACGTCTTGTGTTTATTTTGCTTTTCTGTATGCCAGAACAGATTCTAAGATTGCCATTCTGACAAATACACCATTGGTCATTTGTTGGACAATGCGTGATTTTGGCGCTTCAACTAAATGGTCTGCGATTTCGACATCACGGTTGACTGGGGCAGGGTGCATGAGAATTGCTTTTTCTTTCAAGCGATCATAACGCTCTTGCGTCAAACCATGTTGCGCATGGTAGCCTTCTTTTGAAAAGACCACTCCACTTTCATGACGTTCATGCTGGACGCGAAGGAACATCATGACATCCACCTGATCGATGATCTCGTCAATACTTACAAACTGGCCATAGTCTGCGAATTCCTGACTTCTCCATTCCTCAGGACCTGCAAAGTAAAGCTCTGCGCCTAAACGTTTCAAAATTTGCATATTTGATTTGGCTACACGTGAGTGGTCCAGATCCCCAGCGATAGCGACCTTAAGTCCCTCAAAATGGCCAAATTCTTCATATATTGTCATCAAATCAAGCAAGCTCTGACTTGGATGTTGTCCTGAACCATCTCCACCATTGATAATGGAAGTCGTAATGGTTGGACTGGCAATCAACTCTCTGTAGTAGTCGACTTCTGGATGACGGATAACACAGGCATCCACTCCAAGTGCAGACAGTGTCAAGATCGTATCATAGAGTGTTTCACCCTTGTTAACTGAACTCGTCTTCACATCGAAATCCAGTAGATTCAGTCCCAGCTTAATCTCTGCTACTTCAAAGGACTTGTGCGTACGAGTCGAACTTTCAAAGAAAAGGTTGGAAACGATATGCTGGTCCTCATAGGAAGCCTGCGCTCCATTCTTAAATTCGATTCCTCGTTTGATCAATTTCATGACCTGATCTACAGTAAGGTCTTCCATAGAGACCACATGTTGCAAAGCTTGTTGATTTTCTGACATGGTTAACTCCTTTTTGCTATCTATGCTTCTTCGGTAATAAGAACTCTATCTTGTCCATCTAGTTCTGCCATCTCTACGATGATCTCTTCAGAGCGACTAGTTGGAATATTTTTCCCAACATAGTCTGGACGGATTGGAAGCTCTCTATGTCCGCGATCCACTAGAACTGCTAAACTCACACGAGCAGGGCGACCATGGCTGACGACGTTGTCAATAGCTGCACGAATGGTACGACCTGTATAGAGTACATCATCCACCAAGATAACTTCACGGTCTGTCACATCAACAGAAATTAAAGAAGTATCTTCTCCGCTTTTAACATCATCACGGAAAGGCTTGGTGTCCAATTCCACAACAGGAACAGTGATATTTTCCAACTGCTCCAAGCGTTCTTTGATACGATGAGCGATGAAAACACCACGCGTTTTTATCCCAGCTAAGATAATTTTATTCAAATCTTTGTTGCGCTCGATAATCTCATAAGTAATTCGCGTAATCGCTCGTTTGACAGTCAATTCGTCTACAACTTCTTTTGTCTTCATGACAAACCTCCAAAAAGAAAAGTCTCCTTCTACAAGGAGACTTGAAATGTATAGCCAAGCGAGCCCTACTGTAAACAGTATAGACTTCACCCTTCTACTTAATCCAGCTCCTTGTCTGCCTCACGGGACAGGTTTAAAGGAATATTTTATTGTCATTACTATATCACAAAGACCCGTTCAAATCAAGTAAAAACATTCATTATTTTCACTTATAACGAACTAAAATCATATAATTGAGGATAGTGATCGCATTCTGGATTTTTTGGATGACAGATAGCCCGTCCAAAGTATATCATGGCTTGGTGGGCTGCCAACCATTTCTCTGGTGGCAGAATGTCCATGACACGTTTTTCTACTTCGAGGGGTGTAGCCGATTTCTTGACAATATCATGATGCTTGCAGATACGCTCAACATGAGTGTCCACTGCAAAGGCTGGAATCCCAAAGCCAACACTCATGACGACATTTGCTGTTTTGCGACCAACACCTGCTAGGCTTTCTAATTCCTCGCGAGTCTGAGGTACTTGGCCGTCAAAATCGTCTAATAGTTGTTGGGCACATTTTTTAAGGAATTTAGCCTTATTTCGATACAGTCCCAGACGAGAAATGTGTGAAGCAATTTCACTTTCAGTTGCGACAGACATGGCTTGAGGCGTTGGAAAAGCAGCAAAGAGACCTGGTGTAGCCTTGTTGACTGCAGCATCTGTCGTCTGGGCTGACAGCATCACTGCAACCAATAGTTCAAAGTGATTGGTAAAATCAAGACTAGGCTTAGCATCTGGAAAGAGGGCAATAATTTCCTCTATGACATGACGGGCACGTTTCTTGGATAAAACCATCTACTCGTCTCCGTCAAACAGTCCTTGCAAGCCAGCAAATGGACTGTTTTCTTCTTTCTTGACTGCTTGTTGAGCTTGGTACTCCTCCTCTGTCATGATTTGCCAGTCATTACCTGAAACAAAACCTTGGCCCGCCTCTTCTTCTGCTGTCAAGACTTTGATAGGGATATTGAGCAGAATATTATCTGCTACGCTCTCAGCAAGGTCGATTTCCCCATTTTCGATAGGCAAGACCAAGTCATCATCTAAAACTTCCTGATCTAGTTGGTTGGTTGCGCCTTCCATGAAAACCTCTGTCACTGGATAAGACTCTGCCAACTCAACTGGCTCCATACTGCGACTGGAAGCAAGAACAATGGTATATGACAACTGATAATCTAAGAAATACAGACGGTCTTCATACTGTACCTTCCCCACTGCAAGAATATCTTTGACATCTAAAATTTCTTGATTCCGTTTACGCAAATCTGCGACAAGGTCTATAGTTTGTTCAAAGTGTAGGCCTTCAGGTTGCTTACGAATTTCTTGAATGTTTAACTTCATATTTCCTCCATAAAGATGTACTCACTTGATTATACCATGAAAAGGCTATAAGTCAGCCTCCCAAACTTTGATATTAAAATCTCATTTTTCAACATATTTACTATGACAAACTTTCCTATTAGTGCTATACTATAGGCAAGAATACATCAGAGCAAGGAGGATGCTCATATGGAAGACAAAGCACTCATCACTGAAGCTTACCAACTCCTTTCCGAGTTAAATAAAAGCTACCAAAGCTGCAAACAAGGAACAGCCGATGATCTTCGACTGCAAGAGTTGCTGAACACCACTCTTAAGGAACTAAAAAAAGCAGAAAAGCTGGACAACACTATCTTAATCGACCTTGAGAAATTTTACCAATGTACCAGTCTTCTGATTGGACTAGGGAGCCTAAAACTAAATGATCAAGCTCGTGTTGCTTGGCGCAACTATGACAAGTTCCACTACGAACATGTCAAACACGTGCTAACTCTCTATGGGCCTGTTTTCGGATTTTAGAGTTTATAATTTTAGGTTTACTATTGACAAAATTTCCTGAAAGGTATAGGATAGAGGTACTAATACTCGGAGGTATGGGAGACATGAACAACTAATCTATCAAATAAAGAACTTTATTTAGTAGATCTTGTTTTTGTCTCTTTTTGTGTGCTCTTTTTATACTAGATTTTCTAGTATCTTGTCCTCATTGAAAATCAAAAAACTAGAAAGCTATGCTCCTCTTGGGTTGGGGTAGGCAGCTCCAAGCTAGTTTGACGAGCTTTTTAACGAGGATAATAGAGTTTTGACAGTGACTTTGGGCTCTACTAGATAAAGTAGAGCTTTTTGTTATGCACTATGGACTTTCTAGAAAGGGCGACAATATGATAAAAATCAATCATCTGACCATCACACAAAACAAAGATCTACGAAATCTTGTATCTGACCTAACCATGACTATCCAAGACGGAGAAAAGGTTGCTATTATTGGTGAAGAAGGAAATGGCAAATCAACTTTACTGCGAGCTTTAATGGGGGAATCATTGCCTGATTTCACTATCAAGGGCGACATTCAGTCTGACCTTCAATCACTGGCCTACATTCCTCAAAAACTCCCCGAGATTCTGAAAAATAGGACTCTACACGACTACTTCTTTTTAGATTCTACTGAATTAGACTACAGCATTCTTTATCGTTTGGCAGAGGAGTTGCACTTTGATAGCGACCGTTTTGCTAGCGACCAAGAAATTGGCAGTCTATCAGGTGGCGAAGCTTTGAAAATTCAGTTCATACATGAGTTAGCAAAACCCTTTGAGATTCTATTTTTAGATGAACCTTCAAATGACCTAGACCTTGAGACGGTTGATTGGCTAAAAAGGCAGATACAGAAGATTGGGCAAACTGTTATTTTCATTTCCCATGATGAAGACTTTCTTTCTCGTACGGCTGATACTATTGTCCACCTGCGACTAGTCAAGCATCGGAAAGAAGCGGAAACGCTAGTCGAGCATTTAGACTATGATCGCTATAGTGACCAGAGAAAGGCTAATTTTGCCAAACAAAGTCAGCAAGCTGCTAACGACCAGAGAGCTTATGACAAAACCATGGAAAAGCATCGCCAAGTTAAGCAAAATGTAGAAACTGCACTTCGAGCTACCCGGAACAGTACTGTTGGGCGCCTATTGGCTAAAAAGATGAAAACTGTTCTCTCTCAAGAAAAACGCTTTGAAAAGGAAGCTCAGTCCATGACCCAAAAGCCACTTGAAGAGGAACAAATCCAACTCTTCTTTTCAGACATCCAGCCATTAGCGGCTTCTAAAGTCTTAGTCCAACTGGAAAAAGAAAATTTGTCTATTGGCGAGCGTATTTTAGCTCAGGAGTTACGACTAACGGTCCGTGGCCAAGATAAAATCGGTATCATCGGGCCAAATGGTGTTGGAAAATCAACTCTGTTAGCCAAGTTTCAACAACTGCTCAGCGCCAAAAGAGAAATATCGCTTGGTTTTATGCCACAAGATTACCATAAAAAACTACAATTGGATCTATCTCCAGTAGCCTATCTCAGCCACACTGGACAAAAAGAGGAACAACAAAAAATCCAATCTCACCTAGCCAGTCTCAATTTTAGCTATCCAGAGATGCACCACCAAATCCGCTCCCTATCTGGCGGGCAACAAGGTAAACTCCTACTTTTGGATTTAGTGTTGCGCAAACCAAACTTTCTCCTTCTGGATGAGCCCACACGAAACTTTTCACCCACTTCTCAACCTGAAATCAGAAAACTCTTTGCCTCATATCCCGGCGGTCTAATCACTGTTTCGCATGACAGACGCTTCTTAAAAGAGGTCTGTACGAGTATCTATCATTTGACAGAAAATGGTTTGGAAGTCGTTGATTTACAAGATTTATAAATGTTGAACATAGCAAAAATCCAGAGACGATCTCTGGATTTTTTTACATTTGTTTCAACCGTTCGATTCGTTCTGAGATAGGTGGGTGGGTATAAAAGAGTTTTTGAAGTCCGCCACCTTTCTTAGGATCATTGATGTACAGAGCGCTGCTGGCATCATCGACATGGTGATGCATCGGCTCGCTATTGTCTAACTTGCGCAAGGCATTGATCATCCCTTGAGGATTGCGAGTCAGCTCCACACTGGATGCATCCGCTAGAAATTCCCTCTGACGGGAAATGGCAAGTTGCACCAAGGTTGCTGCGAGAGGTGCTAGAACAATGGCTAAGAGAGAGATAATAAGCATGATAATCTCCAAACCATTTCCATCGCGATCATTATCACTCCGTCTACGACCTGCGCCTCCCCACCACATCATCCGTCCTGCCATACTAGACAGAAGGGTAATGGCACTGGCAAGGGCGACAGCAATGGTCGAAATGCGGATATCGTAGTTTCGGATATGACTGACTTCATGACCCATAACAGCTTCTAGCTCCTCACGATTCATGATAGCCAGAAGACCCGAAGTGGCTGCGACTGCTGCATTCTGCGGATTCGAACCTGTTGCAAAGGCATTTAAAGATGAATCCTCAATGATGAAAACACGCGGCATAGGAATCTGAGCGACCATAGCCATATCTTCTACTACATGGTAGAGGTCTGGAGCTGTTTGCTCATCAACCTCACGCGCCTCATTCATAGACATGACAATCTCTGTCGATTGAAAGATCATGGTCAGAGCGTAGATAAGACCAATAATCAAGGCAATAATCATGCCACCAAGACCTGAGCGCATGAAGAGATAGCCAACCGCATAACCAATCAAAGTCAAGAGTAGGAAGAAAACCAGCAATAAAATCCAAGTTTTTCGTTTATTGCTCGCAATTTGATCAAACAACATCTTAGTCACCTAATCCGCTAAAGTCAACTTTAGGAACTGCCTTTTCCTCTTCAGGTGTTTGAAGGAAGTCTGCAGCTTTAAAGCCAAATAGTCCTGCGATGATGTTGCTTGGGAAGCTTTCAAGTTTTACATTGTAGTTGCTGACAACACTGTTGTAGAGTTGGCGTGAGTAAGAAATTTTATTTTCTGTATTGGTCAACTCTTCTTGCAATTTGATAAAGTTAGCACTAGCTTTCAAGTCTGGGTAATTCTCTGCTACTGCAAAGATACCAGAAATCTGGCGGGTAAGGGCATCACTGGCCTTCATAGCTTCTGCTGGTGAAGTTGCTGCGGCTACTTGTCTACGAAGTTCTGTTACTTTTTCCAAGGTAGAACCTTCATATTTCGCATAGCCTTTGACTGTTTCAATCAAGTTTGGGAGGAGATCATTACGACGCTTCAACTGAACATCGATCTGGCTCCAAGCCTCCTTGGTCTGCATACGATTTTTAACCAAACCGTTATAGCTAACAATCACAAAAATAACAATCAGAGCCAAAACTCCAAGAATAATCCAAGTCATAATCTTATTCCTTTCTGCTTTTAGATTACTACCAGTATATCAAAATTTTAACGATTATGGTAAAATAAGATGATACTAGAGAAGGAAACTATTATGAAACCAGAAACATTTTACAGCCTACTAGCTGAGCAAAATCTTCCACTTTCGGACCAGCAAAAGAACCAATTTGAACGGTATTTTGAACTCTTGGTCGAGTGGAATGAAAAGATTAACCTGACCGCCATTACAGATAAAGAGGAAGTTTATCTCAAACATTTTTATGATTCGATTGCACCTATTCTGCAAGGCTTGATTTCAAATGAAACTATCAAACTTCTTGATATCGGAGCGGGGGCAGGATTTCCTAGTCTGCCCATGAAAATTATCTATCCTCAGTTGGAGGTGACCATCATTGATTCACTCAATAAGCGCATTAACTTCCTTCAGCTTTTAGCTCAGGAGTTGGATTTGGATGGTGTTCACTTCTACCATGGACGGGCAGAAGACTTTGCTCAAGACAAGAACTTCCGTGCCCAGTTTGATGTGGTGACGGCTCGTGCGGTTGCCCGTATGCAGGTTTTGTCTGAGCTGACCATTCCCTATCTTAAAGTCGGTGGCAAACTATTGGCACTCAAGGCCAGCAATGCTCCTGAGGAATTGCTAGAAGCCAAGAACGCTCTCAACCTCCTCTTTAGCAAGGTAGAGGACAACCTCAGCTACGCCCTACCAAATGGAGATCCGCGCTACATCACTGTCGTCGAAAAGAAAAAGGAAACACCTAACAAGTACCCAAGAAAGGCTGGCATGCCCAACAAACGCCCACTTTAAACAATAGTGCACCCTTGTTTAAAGTTCAGAAAACAATTTACAAAATCTGCCTCGCTTTATTATTTCTAGGCTCGGGAAAAATTCGTTTACAAAACGAACCTCGCTCTCGCATTTCCGGGCTCGGGAAAAAATGATTTACAAAATCATTTTTTTCTGCTATACTATCACAAGCAAAGGTTTTTAATGTCATCCTGTGAGGTGACGAAGGCGCAGATTTATATAAATTTTTAAAAGATAGCTATTTTTTAAAAAGTCTTACTCTGAGGGCCTATTGCTGCAAAATAATGGGCTCTTTTTTGGTGCCCAAAAGTGAGGTTTTTATGAAACAGGAATCAACTGTTGACTTGTTACTAGACGTTGATCAACGTCCTTCTGCTGGTAAAGGTATTCTTCTAAGCTTCCAGCACGTATTTGCCATGTTTGGCGCAACCATTCTCGTTCCCTTAATTTTGGGAATGCCCGTATCGGTTGCTCTCTTTGCATCCGGTATTGGAACACTTATCTACATGATTTCTACTGGCTTTAAGGTTCCAGTTTACCTAGGTTCTTCATTCGCCTTTATCACGGCTATGTCTTTAGCCATGAAAGAAATGGGGGGCGATGTATCTGCTGCTCAAACGGGGGTAATCTTGACTGGTTTGGTCTATGTTCTTGTAGCAGCAAGTGTTCGTTTTGCAGGTACGAAATGGATTGATAAACTCTTGCCACCAATCATTATCGGACCTATGATTATCGTTATCGGTCTTGGTCTTGCTGGTTCTGCTGTAACGAATGCTGGACTCGTAGCAGACGGAAACTGGAAAAACGCCCTTGTAGCCGTTGTTACATTCTTGATTGCCGCCTTTATCAATACAAAAGGAAAAGGTTTCCTTCGTATCATTCCTTTCCTCTTTGCCATCATCGGTGGGTACATCTTCGCTATGATGCTTGGTTTGGTTGACTTTACCCCAGTCCTTCAAGCCAATTGGTTTGAAATTCCTGGTTTCTACTTGCCATTTAGTACAGGTGGAGCCTTTAAAGAGTACAACTTGTACTTCGGTCCTGAAACAATCGCCATCTTGCCAATCGCTATTGTAACCATTTCAGAACACATCGGAGACCACACAGTTTTAAGCCAAATCTGTGGCCGTCAATTCCTGAAAGAACCAGGACTTCACCGTACGCTTCTTGGTGATGGTATCGCGACATCTGTATCAGCCTTCCTCGGTGGACCAGCTAATACGACTTACGGCGAAAATACAGGGGTTATTGGGATGACTCGTATCGCTTCTGTCTCTGTTATCCGTAACGCGGCCTTCATCGCCATTGCTCTTAGCTTCCTAGGGAAATTCACTGCCTTGATTTCAACCATTCCAAATGCTGTGCTTGGTGGCATGTCCATCCTTCTCTACGGAGTTATCGCCAGCAATGGTTTGAAAGTTTTGATTAAGGAACGCGTTGACTTCAGCCAAATGCGTAACCTTATCATTGCAAGTGCTATGCTGGTACTTGGACTTGGTGGAGCAATCCTTAAACTCGGTCCAGTAACCCTTTCAGGTACTGCTCTATCAGCCATGACAGGAATCATCTTGAACTTGATTTTGCCACACGAAAATAAAGACTAATCATCTATACACAAAAAATCCACTCGATTGAGTGGATTTTTTAATTACTTACTCTTTATTTCCAACAGTAAATCTTTCAATGAAATAATGGTCACGGCTAGTAAAATCATAGCCATACCTTTAAAATCAATCGCATAAAACTGTTCCTTCATAATCAGAAAGGCAAAGAAAACGGCAGAAATTGGCTCTATGGAAGCCAATAAACTAGACTTAACAGGGCCTATCAGACTAGCTCCCTTTAGGAAAGCTGTATATGCAAAGACCGTTCCGATGATGATAATCCCAGCAAATGCAAAGAGAAAATCTAAGCTGGTTGGTATGCTGGCCTGTAAGACTCCTGTGAAGGGAATAGCCACTACACCAGAAATAACCATCCCGACACCAATCACCAAAATACTGCCCCACTTCTTAATCAAAACGATGGGAAGAATAATATAGAGGGCATAGGTCAAGGCTGAAAAGAGGCCCCAGAACAGACCTAGGGGTGTGACAGACAACTGGTCGACTTTCCCATGCGTCGCGATCAGAAAAGTTCCTCCTATAGCCAATCCAATCGAAATAATCTCAGCCAGTGTCGGAGCTACCTTATCCTTGATACAAGTATAAACCAAGATCCCAACGGGGCATACATACTGGAGAACTGTCGCCGTTCCAGCATTGGTTTCCTGAATGGCAGAAAGATAGGCAAACTGGTTTAAGAAAAGTCCAAAAACTGCAAATAGCAACAGAGATAGCAGACTTTTTTTGTCTTTTAAAAAAGAAAGGAATTTATCCTTTGAAGTCGTATAGGATAAGAACACCAGTGCCAAGCCTGCAATGATAAGTCGCAAATTGGTCAAGACTAAAGCAGAAATCCCGTGTGCCATCAGGTATTGGCCACTGGTTCCAGACAAGCCCCAAGCAATCCCTGCCACTACTGTATACAGAGTTCCTTTTACGGTTTTCGACATGCTTCCCCCTACTCCTCTTGACGAATCATTTCCATGACTTGGTTTCGGTCAACTATCCACTGGGTACGCTCATCCTTTTCATACGTTCTATTGGACAGAAAGATGGCCGCTTCCTGCTTCTCCCGATTCCACATAATAAAGGTACCTGTATAACCCGTATGATCGAGCCAGGCGCCCTCCAGGTTCCAAGCTAGCGAACGCTCCTTATCATCTAAGGGAGAAAAATTTCGGCTCAATTCTGCAGCAAAATCATCTTTCAAGTAATGTTCCAGAAAGATCTGCAAATCCTTAACAGTCGAAAATAAACCAGCACTTCCTGCGTGTTTCCCTAATAGACGGGCTTTGGGATCGTGAATGATTCCGGCCTCCACTCCTCTCACTGTTGGTACAGCTTGCTCAACTGGGCCGAACTTGGTCTCTTTCATTCCCCATGGTTCCAAAACTTGTTCTTCTATAATATGATCCAAGTCTTGGTTAAAGATTTTTTCCAAAAGAAAGCCCAAGAGTAAAAAGTGAACGTCCGAGTATAGGAAGGCTGGCTGATTTCGTCTGTTGAGGTGAAACATGGCTTCTCTTAATTCCTCTGCACTTAACTTGTCTCGATTGGGAATAAAGGGGTCCAAGTCTGTGGCATGGGTCAGAAGCTGCCGTATAGTGATATCAGGATAATCACACTCCGGTAAAAAATCCGTTACCGGTCGATCAATATCGAATGTGCCCTGCTGCCACAAGAAGGTAAAAACCGTCCCCACTCCCACGACCTTACTCACACTGGCTAGATCATAAACCAAACCACTTTCTGTCTTCAAGTCTCGTTCTGGATCACTCAATCCTAGATAAGACTCTTTCCATTCACCATCCTTATAATATGCAAAAGAGGCCCCGGGATAAATCCCTGCCTCAATTTGATTTTCTATTTTTCTTAGAATTTTTTCCCACTTCATGCTTCTTCAAACCACAATTCAATGTTATTGGTATCTTTACCAAGGAAGAATTTTTCAGACTTAGGGACAAAGTAGCCTGTCTTTTCAAATTTCTGACGAAGACTGGTTAGATCAAAATTCTTGACTAAAAATTTTAACATCGTCAGGTCCCAAGTGACATTGTTTTCAACAGCCAAATCTGGTCCTTGTCCTTTAGTAAAGGTAATTACTGGCGCTACTCCTTCGGGATCAAGTAAACTCTCTGTCCCTTCAGGCAAACGCAACTCCATAGAAACCTCAAATTGGCTCACGTATTTTATACTTGTATTTGAATAAAATTCAGGAACAGTTTCCAGTGGAACCAAATCTCTTATATCATCTTCTGCATGAACAAGGATCACATCCTCTTCAGGAGAAACAATCTCAAAAGCATACCCACGGTTTCCTTTAAATAGACGAGGAAGAGACTTCATCTGAGAAAGAAGAGCTTCAATTTCAGAAGGATTCTCAACCTTTATCAAGAGTCTAGCTAGCTTCTTAAGTCCTTCAACTTTGCGTGTTCGCATGCTTGGAGACTCTTCTAAAATCAATCTCTCCGTAGCTGTCTGATCACCTAGAGAAATAAAGGCAGACTCTTCCAGCAAAGGTTTCATCCCCAGGGTTTCAATGTAAAATTTTTCATTTAATTTTCGATTATTAACTTTCAAAGTCGGAACGATCCGAACAATCTCATTCACCTTCATATATTCCTCCAACTCTTTTATTTTAAAGGATTTTCGAATATTTTACAAGCCATATCTATTTTATTTAGAAATTTTACAAGAAAAAAACTGGGATTCCCCAGTTTCATTTCTTATAGGTAAAGTAGTTTAAATAGTGCTACTGCCGCAATACCCGCTGCAATTGGAGCTACAACTGGAACCCATGCATACCACCATTTTGAATCACCCTTGTGTTGACCAAGAACTGATTTTGGAAGGAGTTCGTGAAGAAGACGTGGTCCGAAGTCACGAGCTGGGTTCAAACCAGGACCAGTAGGTCCACCGAGTGAAGTTACCAAGGCCATTACTAGGAAACCAAGTGCCAAGTGCGCAACTGAGATCCCAGCAGCTGTATGTGGAGCTACTTGAGCTTTCACTGCCAATTCACTTAAATCAACAGTTTGTCCAGCTTGAGTAGCCATTTGTTTCATGTATTGAAGAACCTCAGCACCAAAGAAGTTTTTAGTCAAACCAAGTGCTGCAAAGAAAAGAACAAATGAACCTACAAACTCATTGAGGAAGCCGTTAACAGTAGCTGCAAAACGTGATTCTTTTGTACCGTGGTCGATGCTTGAAATCGTTGAGAAGGTACCTAAGATATTGTTTGGATTTTCTGTCTTCAAGTAGTAAGGACGGTGAGTCGCTACAACCAAAGCTTGACCGAAGATTGCTCCCAAAACTTGTGCTAGGATGTAATATGGTACTTGCTCCCAAGAGAAAAGTCCACTAACAGCAAGTCCAAGAGTGAAAGCTGGGTTGATGTGGTTACCAGATACATTACCAAACATCAAGGCTGGGATCATAACCCCCATACCATAACCAACCGCGATAACGAGCCAGCCACTTTGGTGACCTTTCGTACCTTTAAGTTCAACGTTAGCAACTGCACCATTACCAAGAATGATCAAAATAGCAGTTCCCAAGAATTCTGTGGCATATTTAATAGCCCATGTAAAATCCATTTGATAGATTCTCCTTAAATTTTTTTAGACAATCCTTATTCTATCAATTTTTAGGCCTTTTAGCAATATCTTTTCTAAAAGAATCTATGGAAAACGCTTTATTTAACTTATCTTTAAGAAAAGGACAAAAGGAGTCAAACTCCTTTTGTCCTAATCGTTATTCTTGACGCTTACCAAAGTCTACAATCATCTGCTCCATCTCTTGGCAACTCGGAGTTGTCAGCATATAAAGGTAGTCCCCTTGTAGCTCTGCAAAGGCTGCTGGCATGATTTTTTTGACCTTGAATTGCTGGCTGTACTTAGCAAGCAAGTCTTCTTCTGAATAAACATAGTTTGCATTGGCACGACGTGAAGTTGCCAAGCAATACTGGGGCTCAAACTCTGAACTTGGAAACTCTTCTCCTGCGACAATAGCTGCGTAGCCTCTATAAAGGTCCAAGGAATGAGCAAAGTTATAAACATCAATGGTAAAACCACCTGCGGGACGGTTATTGTACTCAATGGCAATGTAGTCGTCCCCGTCACGGAAAAACTCGATATGGAAAAAGCGTTCTCTCATTCCAAATTTTTTGACGATGGCCTCGCCATACTTGCGCAGTTTGGGATCCATATCCTTAAGCACATAGTAGGAATTGTCCATCTTATAAATCATGAGATCAAGTGGTGTATGGGCGTAGTCAAAAGTCGTTGAAAAGACGATATTACCATCCTTGTCCACAAGTCCGTCAAAGGTACAGATTTCGCTAGAAGTGACAAATTTTTCAAAGAAATAAACGGTTGAATGGTCCCATTCTTGCTTGAAGTGATTTACATCGTCTTCTGTCTCAAGCTTAAAGGTTGCTGCCGCTCCCACTCCGTTATCAGGTTTGGCAATCATTGGTAGACCAATCATCTCAACTGCTCTATCCACATCTGCTTCCGTATGGATAACAGCACCAGGTACCACAGGGACGCCTGCTTTTTTGAAAAGTTTCTTCATCTCAGACTTAAACTTGGTCTTTTTGAGATCCTCTGGTTTGGCACCAAAAATATTGAATTGCTCTCTGAGTGCTGCATCCAGCTCAAGCCAGTATTCATTGTGAGATTCGATGCGGTCGATTGGGCCATGCTTGTAGAACAGAAAGGCAACAGCACGTTTGACTTCGTCTATGTTTTCAAGATTGTCCACACGGAAATACTCGGTTAGGCTATTGCGCAAAGGTTCATCTAGTTGTTCGTAAGGTTCTTGACCAATTCCCAAAACGGTGATGCCTTTATTGGCTAACTCGATGGTAAACTGTTGGAAGTTTTGCGGATAGTAGGGAGAAATAACAAGGTAATTCATAGGCAACTCCTTTTATAGATACAGGTGTCCAAGAAAATAGGGCATTTGTTTACGCCACCATTCCCAGTCATGGGCGACATCGTGTCCCCATTCAGCAAACCAGGCTGGAATTTGTTTCTGGTCAAAGGCTTCTTTGAGCTTGTAGAAGGATGGCAGACCATCTTGTTCCCAAGCACCGAGACCCGTACAGACGACAATCTCCGCCTGACGGTAACGATCGATAAACCAGCCGTCATTCTGATTCCAAATATAATCGACTGGCGAGTTTTGGTAAATGGCATCGTCATTGTAGTAATCTCCAACAAAGAAACGTGCGTCGTAAACACCGCTGAGGGCAATCACCTTGGTAAAGACATCTGGATGCTGGAGAAAGAAATTGAGTGCATGGTAAGCCCCCATCGAGCAACCTGTCGTCATCATTCCGTCAAACCAACCTGTCTTGTGCTTGATAAAAGGAATCGCCTCCTCAATCACATAGCGTTCGTAAGCTCGATGCATCTCCGCTTGATCATGACTATTTTTCCAAGTAGCCAACCAGCTCTCAATATCAACACTGGAGAGAGTAAAGAATTGGACACGACCTTCTTCGATAAAGGAAGCACAGGCATCAATCATGCCAAAATCATAGTATTCGTTGTGACTACCACCAGATGAAGCAAAAACAACAACTGGAATCCCAGCATGTCCATAACGGTTGAGATACATTTCACGGTTGAGGTGGCCACTCCAGTGGCTAAGGTTTTCAATATGCATTGGCTTTCTCCTTTCTTAACTTACCATTTCTCTGCAAAAAATCGGAGACAGTCTGGTAAATTTTCCGACCAAGGTATTTCACTATGGATAGCACCAGACTGAACTTTCAAGACCAGATTATCCAAGCCTACTCCACCTGCAATCAAATCACGGTAATAACGAAGCGATGAGTCGATATAGGCTTGCTTGATATTGCCAGCCATTAGGGTCTTGTCCGTATCATCTGCTTCTTCCGTTCCAACATAGATAAAAATGCGCTGTTCAGGCGACAATTTCTTGCGCTCGATATAGCGGTTAAAGGCTTCTTGGTGAAGCCAGTTAGCAGATGAGAAGACACCTAGACAACCAATTCGGTCTTGGTACTCTAGTCCGATAAACTGGGTAATATTGCCTCCTAGTGACGAACCAATCATAGCCGTGTGCTGGCGATCAGCTTTGGTTCGGTAGGTTTCATCGATAAAAGGCTTGACCACCTCCATGACAAACTCGGCATACTCCACACCCTTACCACCAAACTGCTGGCCTGGGATAGGAGATTCTTGAAATTTCCAAGCCGCATACTCATTCATCCGTCCCATGCCATCATTGTCAATAGCAACAACAATCATGCGACTGATGTCTGGATTTCGCTTAATGGCTGGAATAATCTTCCAAGAGTGTCCGATATAAGACTCCTTGCTGTAAAAGACATTTTGCCCATCATGAAAGTAAACAACTGGGTAAAAACGGTCGGTGTCTTTCTCGTAGTCCTTAGGTAGAAGCACACGCACACGACGCTCTTTTCCAGTATAAGGAACCTTGAGTTTGTGTTCTTTCATTTTTAAATAAAAGTAGGAATGATTCATTGTCAGAAAACTCTCTATATTCAAAATTTTATCTTATTATACCATAAAAATAGAAAAAAAGTCAGTAAATGTCCATTTTAAGGATAAATAACTAACTTTTTTCATTTATTTTTCTGAATTCTTCTGGATTTTCTGATTAGAGGAGATTGTCAATTAACTCATCGACAGCATCTTTTTCAACCTGGGGAGTGATTTCAGTAATCATAATCCCAGCCACTGCTCGCTCAACCAAGCCTTCAACATCCATGCGTTTTTCATACTGCTCTGCATTCTCTATCTTAGGATTGGTCTTAGGACGGTCAGGTGCAAAAATAGTACAGCAGTCTTCAAAAGGCTGGATTGAAATTTCAAAGGTATCGATTTCCTGCGCGATGTCAATGATTTCCAACTTGTCCATCGTAACCACAGGGCGGATGATGGGAGTGTTGGTCACAGCGTTGATAGTCTGCATGCTTTCCAAGGTCTGGCTGGCTACTTGACCAAGACTTTCCCCATTGATGATAATTAAACCATTTCGTATCTCCCGAATACGGTCGGTAATCCGCATCATAAAACGACGCGTCAAGGTCATGAGGTAGGCTTCTGGCGCTTTATCCTTGATTTCCTCTTGAATCTCAGTGAAAGGCACCTCGATAAACTGGATATTGCCCCCAAACTTGGTCAATTTCCGAGTCAAATCGTGGGCTTTCTTGAGGGCACCTGGACTGGTGTAAGGTGGGCTAGCAAAGTGAACCGCCTCAATATCTACACCACGTTTAAGAGCTAGATAACCTGCCACGGGTGAGTCAATCCCTCCTGACAACATGAGCATACCTTTACCAGAACTTCCCACAGGTAATCCTCCTGCTCCACGAAAAGTTTCATAGGAAAGATAGGCAGCCTCTTCACGAATCTCAACCTGAAGATTAATATCTGGATTCTTCATCTGAGCTTGCACGTTTGGAATAGCCTCGAAAACAGCACCACCAAGAGTTTGATTCAGTTCACGACTGTCGAGTTCAAAGTTGTGGTCGCTACGCTTACTAGTGATTTTAAAGGTCATGCCTTCCTTGTAGATTTCCTTCATAATCTCTTGGACAGCAGACTTCAGAACGTCCACTGACTTTTCAACCTTATACACAGGAGAAAAGTTTTGGATCCCAAAAACTTGTTTGAGCGATTCTGCAACTGCTGTGCAATCTGCTCCATTCAGGTAAGCGTGGGCACGGTCGCGATCTGCGGTTACCTTAACTTGAGGATAGATAGACAAAACGTCTGAAATATTATTACGAAGTTTATTGATGAAACGCATACGATTTTTGTGCTTGGTTGACAATTCTCCGTAACGAATCATAATTTCTGAATACTGCATAAATGCTCCTATCTTACTTTTCTAGTTTGATTGTAAATTAATTTTAGATTGGTCAAGAACTGCTCGACTTGACTCATATCATTTTCCAGGTCTAGGCTTAGACGCACAGCTGACTGGGCCTTATCCTTTTCCACTCCCATTGCAATCAAGGTCCCCGCAGGTTTTCCTGCCTTGGACGAACAAGCAGAGGTTGTGGAAATGAAAATGTCATAGTCTTCAAAAGCGTGAACAATGACTTCACCACGAACACCTTTAATCCCAAAAGTCAGGATATGAGGGGCAAAGTCTTCCTCATCTGAAAAGACAAAAATATCTGGATAATCCAGAAGGGCTTGGCAAATGACTGCCTTCATCTGCCCTGTCTTGCTAGCAAAGGTAGCTAATTTTTCCATAGACAAACGGAGAGCTTTGGCTGTCGCTGCAATCCCTGCCACATTCTCAGTTGTCGAACGATAGTCTCGCTCCTGACCACCACCTGTTAAAAGAGGCATGATCCTTTTGCCAGACTTGATATAGACAAATCCGACACCTCTGACACCATGAAACTTATGACTCGAAAAGGTTGCGAAATCCACTCGATCCGTCAAGTATTTTTCAGTCGGAATCTTAGCGAGTGCCTGAACCGCATCAACATGGAAGGAAATGGTTGGCTTATCTGCTAACAGTTTTGAAATAGCTTCAATAGGCTGGATAGAGCCAATTTCGTTGTTAACTGCCATGATGGAGACGAGAGTCGTATCAGGACGTATCAAATCTGCTAATGCTTCAACATCCACAAATCCTTTCTCATCAACTGGAGCAAAATCTATCTCAAAGCCTTGACTTTTCAGCCAAAGGGCTGATTCCTTGACTGCTGGATGTTCAATAGCTGACACAATAATGTGCTTGCCAAACTGGGCTTTTTCAAAGGCCACACCCTTGATGACCCAGTTATCTCCTTCTGTTCCACCAGAGGTAAAGAAGATTTCATCACTCTTCTTCCCAATCAAATCTGCAATTTGCTGCCGGGAAGCATCTAAAATTCGTGTTGCCTGGTCGCCCAAACGATGGAGGCTAGAAGGATTTCCTACAATTTTCGAAGCGACCTGAGTATAGGTCTCTAGTGCTTCGGGATAAGGCTTAGTTGTTGCCGAATTATCAAAGTAGATCATGTTTTCTCACGCTTTCTAAAATCACTCCTTCTATTGTATCACGAAAAGAGACCTGCGACAAGAAAGGGAGGTTTCTCTTTTTTTAAGATTTTTTTAAAGAAATGAGGTATAATAAATCATAATCAAAGGAGAGTATCATGTCTAACTATCGTAGAACTTCTAATAAATCAAAAACAGAACACATCAAAAAGGGATTTACTGTCTTTCAAAAAACGATTGCTACCATCGGTAGTATCCTTGGTCTCATCACTGCTACTATCACCATCATGAACGCCATGGACAATAACAAAAACAACAAAAAAGAACCGACGACAACCCAAACAACTGTTGTCAAGGAAATTCAAAAGGAATCCCCTCAGGAAAATACTACACCTAACAAGGACAACACTCCTACTAAAGAAAATACTCCGCAAGAAGAAACTTCTCAATCCAATAAAAAAGAGGAGAAAAAAGAAGAGCAGAAAACAACAACTCAGGACTCTTCTACACCTGCTACAAATAAAGAAACAAGCGATAATGGAACACAGTCAAATACGACGAGTTCTGAAACTAAAACGAACCAGTAATCACCAAAATAGCTTCTTTCCAAATTTGGAAAGAAGCTATTTTTTTATTGTTGTAATACTTTTCGTGGTTTGGTTCCTTCAGCTGGACCGATAACACCTGCTATTTCGAGTTCTTCCATCAGGCGAGTCGCACGGTTGAATCCAACCGACAAACGACGCTGAATCATAGAAGCACTAGCTTTCTGCGTCTCGATAACCAAAGCCTTGGCTTCTTCAAAAAGCGGATCGCAACCAGCTTCACCATCAGAAAAATCTCCTTCATTTTCAGGGACATCTCCTGGGTCAAAGCTGTCATCGTAGTCCGCATCCGCCTGATCCTTGATAAAGTTTACGATGCGTTCAACATCATCATCCGAGATAAAGGAACCTTGCAGACGGACTGGATGATTTTCATCAATTGGTTTAAAGAGCATATCTCCTCGACCAAGCAGTTTTTCTGCTCCATTCTCATCCAAGATGGTTCGTGAATCTGTACCTGATGAAACTGCAAAAGCCACACGAGATGGGACATTGGCTTTGATAAGACCAGAGATAACATCAACCGATGGACGTTGCGTTGCGAGAATCATGTGAATCCCTGCAGCACGTGCTTTCTGTCCGAGACGAATAATGGCATCTTCCACTTCCTTGCTAGCCACCATCATGAGGTCTGCCAACTCATCCACAATGACAACAATCAAAGGCAGCGGTACTTGTTTGTACTCAGATTGGCTATTAAATTCCTCAACCTTGGCATTGTAACCAGCGATATTTCGCACACCAACCTTGGCAAAGAGTTCGTAACGGTTTTCCATCTCATCCACAACCTTTTGCAGGGCCTTGCTGGCCTTGCGTGGATTGGTCACAACTGGGATCAAGAGATGAGGAATGTCGTTGTAAACTGATAGCTCAACCATCTTTGGATCCACCATCATAAACTTGACTTGGTCTGGTCTTGCTTTCATCAGAATGCTAGCAATAATACCGTTAACTGCGACTGATTTCCCTGATCCCGTCGAACCTGCAACGAGTAGGTGGGGCATCTTGGAAAGGTCAAAGGTGCGGGCAGTTCCATTGACAGCCTTACCCAGAGGAATTTCGAGGAGATTTTCTGGTTTAGTCTGAGACTGTTCCCAGAGTTCTCGGAAGGAAACAGTCGCGATTTCTGAGTTAGGAACCTCAATTCCGACTAAGGATTTACCAGGTATTGGTGCCTCAATCCGGACGTCCTTGGCCGCCAGAGCTAGCGCTAAGTCATCTGCCAGATTGGAAATGCGGTTAACCCGTACACCAACTGCTGGCTTGACTTCATACTTGGTAACTGATGGTCCTATTTCAGCCCGTTCCACCGTCACCTTGATACCAAAGCTAGCAAAGGTTTCTTCTAAAATTTTGATATTTTCTCGAACAATCTTCTTTTCCTTGGACTGATCTTTGGGTTTATCTGGCGCAAAGAGTTGCAAGCTTGGCAGTTTGTATTCGAGAGCTTCTTTGGCAGAAAAATCAACCTGCACCTCTTCATCCTCAAAGTCTTCTTCCACATCTGGAACGTCAAAATCAGTTTGAGGGAGGATAATCTCCGGTTCGATCCACTCTTCCTCAGGAATTTGGGGGAAATCGTAGTCTGGTACCTCTGATAAGATTTCTCCCGTTTCAGGATCTACAGGAGGAAGCGGTAATGCATCCTGTTCTTCTTGTTCTCTCTGAATTCTGGCGGCTTCTTCAGCTTCTTGACGAGCCTTCTCTTCTTCTCTCTTGATGAAGCGTTCCTGTTTTCTCTGTTCCTGTTTTTCTATGAAGGATCTGAACTGAGCTCCAATAAAGGCTGCAACATCATAAATAGACCAAGGACTGATCAAGAGTGCCCCAACTAGAATCAAAAGAACTCCAATAAAGTACGACCCGATATTTGAGAAAAGAAAGGCTATGGGAATATAAAGTCCGACACCAAGCAGGCCTCCACCAGCAAAGCTAGTCACCCGCATACCAGTCAGGTCCGTCATAACTTGAGACAAGGTCCCTTTTAGAACTGCCTGCTCCAAGCCAAATTTCCAGACAAGATAGGCCTCAAAAATCAAGAGCAAACCAGCGAAGATACAGAGAAATCCTGACAGAAGTCCCTCTTGCTTGCGGATCCATTTAAAAAGAAAAAGATAGATGAGGAGGCCACCAATGGCCACATAGGCCAAACTTCCGACAACCAGTCGAATGAGATTGTAAAGAGTGACACCTGCTGCACCGAGTTTGAGGGCTGCAATAATCAATAACAAGGCGATTCCTAAGGAAATCAACATCCTCTGGATAGCCTGTTTTCTTTCGAGCTCTGCTTTAGACGGTCTCCGTCTTGTTTTTGTAGTATTCTTGTTTGCCATTCTTTTATTATACCATATTTCACAGCCATTTCGAATAGAGAAAAAGATTGCACCAAATGGTAACAATCTTTCTATTCTAATCCATTTTATGTCTAATCCATTTTATGTCTAATCCATTTTATGTCTAATCCATTTTATGCTTGTGGCTTGCGTAGGTAACCATAAACCACACCACTTACGATTGCACCAACCAAAACAAAGGCAAGGTAGAGAAGGGCATTTGAAGTTAGAGCGATAACGAAGATTCCTCCGTGTGGCGCCATAAGTTTGATTCCTGCAAGACCAACGAGTCCCCCTGCTACTGCAGAACCAAGGATGAAGCTTGGAATCGCACGAGCTGGGTCAGCGGCACCAAATGGAATCGCTCCCTCAGTGATAAATGACAAGCCCATGATGATGTTTGTCAAACCAGAGTTGCGTTCTTCTTTGGTAAATTTATCTTTAAAGAGAAGAGTTGCGACAAAGATGGCAAGTGGTGGAACCATTCCTCCAGCCATAACTGCTGCCATGGCTACAGAACCACCTGAAGAAACAGTCGCTGCAAGCGTACCTGTACCAAAGACATAAGCCGCTTTATTGACTGGTCCACCCATATCGACAGCCATCATTCCTCCAAGAACGATACCAAGAAGGACAGCTGAACCTCCTCCAAGACCGCCTAGGAAGTCATTCATAGCAGTGTTGATTGCCGCCATTGGGATATTCACAGCTAGCATGACAAATCCAGTCAAGATTGTTCCAAGAAGTGGCAAGAGAAGGATTGATTTTGCACCTTCAAGTGAACGAGGAACTTTAACGTATTTCTTGATAGCAAGAACTAAAGCACCTGCGATAAATCCACCAACAAGGGCACCTAGGAAACCAGATGAGACACCTGCAAGAGTTGAAGTTGCTTCACCACCTGCGGCATAAGGAATTTTACCAAAGGCAAAACCTTCTTTAGCAATAGCACCAGCCACGAAACCTGCTACCAAACCTGGTTTTTCAGCGATAGAGTAGGCAACATAACCTGCAAAGACTGGGAGCATCAATCCAAAGGCTGCACCACCAATTTTCATGAACATAGAAGCTAACTCATGGTAAGAACCAAGATTGCCAAGTTTTTCATTTGGAACACCCAAAGCGCCGTCAATCAAGAAGGCAAGGGCAATCATGATACCACCGCCAATAACAAATGGCAACATTTGAGATACACCACTCATCAAGTGTTTGTAGAAGGCACCACCAAGGCTTTGTTTTTCGTTAGAGGCTGTTGCAGCTTTTGCACCATTAGCGGCACGGTAGACTTCCGCTTCTCCTGAAAGAGCCAAGTTAATCAATTCTTCTGTTTTACGGATCCCGTCAGCCACTGGACGATTGATCAATGGTTTGCCATCGAAACGATCCATCTCAACCGCCTTGTCTGCAGCTATGATAACAGCTTTAGCCTTGCGGATGTCCTCAGCAGTTAGTTGGTTTCCAACACCGCTAGCACCGTTGGTTTCAACCTTGATTCCAACACCCATTTCAGCAGCCACTTTTTGAAGGGCTTCTTGAGCCATGTAAGTGTGGGCAATACCTGTTGTACAAGCTGTAACAGCAACGATAAAGTCACCAGAGTCATTGGTAGGTGCTTGAACTGGCTCCTCAGCTTTTTCTGAAGCTTGGTTAAAAAGTTCGATAACTTGGTCAGCTGATGTTGCTTGACGAAGTTTATCAGCAAAGCCATCTTTCATCAAGTATTGAGATAATTCTGCCAAGGCTGCCAAGTGAGTATCATTGGCGCCTTCTGGAGCAGCAATCATGAAGAAGAGGTCAGTTGGTTGTCCATCTAAACTTTCATAGTCAACACCCTTGTTTGATTTAGCAAAGAGAACAGTCGCTTCTTTTACAGCAGCATTTTTGCTGTGAGGCATAGCGATTCCGTCACCCAAGCCTGTAGAAGTCAAAGCTTCACGCGCCAAGATTCCTTCTTTAAAGGTTTCAAAATCTGTCACATAACCGTGGTCTGTCAAACTTTTAATCATCTCGTCGATGACAGCTGTTTTTTCAGTCTCCTGCAAATCCAGCAACATAACATCTTTTCTCAATAGGTCTTGAATTTTCATCTTTTTTCTACCTCAACTTTTTCATATGTTTCTTTAATAAATTCTGCCGTTGCCAAATCATCTGAGAAGGTAGTTGCTGTTCCACAAGCAACTCCCCATTTGAAGGCTTCTACTGCGTCTTTTGATTTGACAAATTCACCTGTGAATCCGGCAACCATAGAATCACCAGCACCAACTGAATTTTTGACTGTCCCTTTGATTGGTTGAGCAAAGTATGCTCCCTCAGATGTGACAAGAAGGGCACCATCACCAGCCATAGAGATAATGACGTTTTGAGCACCTTTAGCCAATAACTCACGAGCGTATTTCTCGATTTGATCCAAACTTTCGAGTTTCACTCCAAAGATAGCTCCAAGCTCGTGATTATTTGGTTTGACCAAAAGTGGTTGATAGTCCAAACTATCAATCAAGGTCTGTCCTTCAAAGTCACAAACGACTTGCGCACCAGTCTGGCGTGTCAAGGCAATTAGATCCTTGTAGATGGCATTGCCTAGATTTTTAGTACTTGAACCTGCAAAGACAACTATATCTTCTGCTGTCAGACTAAATAAAATAGCTTTCAATTCTTCTAGCTGATCCGGCTCAACAGTTGGACCAGTCCCATTGATTTCTGTCTCTTGGTCTGCTTTGATTTTAACATTGATACGAGTATCTTCTGATACTTGGACAAAACGTGTCTCGATTTCTTCCTCTGCTAAAGTATCTGTGATAAATTTACCAGTAAAGCCTCCGATAAATCCCGTCGCAGTATTGGGTATATCCAAACGTTTCAAAACACGACTGACATTGATTCCTTTCCCTCCAGCAAACTTATCATCACTGTCCATACGATTGACACTACCGACTTGGACTTGGTCCAAACGAACGATATAATCAATAGATGGATTGAGTGTGACTGTATAAATCATACTTCTATTACCTCCGTTTTCTCCTTAATAGCCTGCAAGAGCTCATGCCCTTGACTTGTGATAACAATAGCTCGTTTGAGTGGTGCTACTTTGGCAAAGCAAGTTTGTCCAATTTTTGACGAATCCACCAAGACATAGGTCTGTTTGGCATTCTCTAAAATAGCACGCTTAACAGCTCCCTCCTCCATATCAGGAGTCGTATAATAGCCATCGTCCACACCATTCATTCCGATAAAGGCACGGTCAAAGTGCAATTGGTTAATCTGGTTAAGAGCAACGCCCCCTATGCTAGCATCTGTCGCCATCTTGACACTTCCTCCAACCATGACAGTTGGAATCTGCTTTTCAACCAACTGTGCGGCATGGTGAATGGAGTTGGTCACGACTGTAACATTCTTATTGCCCAATTCATGAATCAAAAAGGCAGTTGTTGTTCCAGCATCGATAAAGATGACATCTTGTTCCTTGATGAGAGAGGCCGCCTTCTGAGCTAACAACTTCTTCTCTTGAAGGTTTTTGACAGATTTTTCTTGAAGGGTTTCTTCTTCTTGCAAGGAATGGGGCAATTCTGCTCCACCATGTACGCGACGAAGCTTGTTTTCCGCTTCCAACTCATCCAAATCTCTTCGAACCGTTGATTCTGACGTTTCTAACAAACTAACTAATTTTTCTAGAGAAACTACATGATGTTGATTTAACTCCTCTAAAATCAGTTGCTTCCGCTCTGTTTTTAACACTGAATCACCTCCTGTTATCGTTTACACTATTCATTCTATCACACTTTCTTTCAAAGTCAAGCGCTTTTTGTCATTTTCTTTCAAAATCTATCATTTTTCTTATTTCCAAAATTTTTATTGCAAGATAAGAGCCTTTATGGTAGACTATTTGAGTAAGTATTGGAAGATTACTCAAGAGGCTTAAGAGGCCGTGTTGGAAACGCGGTAGGCGTGTTAAAGCGTGCGTGGGTTCGAATCCCATGTCTTCCGTTTATTTTAAAAAAGATACCCAAGAAATCTGTACTGACCCCAAAAAGTTAGACAATTAATTTAAGCAAAGGATTTAGTTCTGTATTGTACAGGGCTAAGTCCTTTTAGTTTTACCTTAATTCGTTTGTTGTTGTAGTAATCAATATAGTCTACAATAGCTTGTTCCAAGTGTTCAAGTGACTGAAACGTATTCTCATAACCATAAAACATTTCAGACTTAAGAATGCCAAAGAAAGATTCCATCATACCGTTATCTGGACTATTTCCCTTACGTGACATAGATGGTTGGATTCCCTTATTCTTTAAAAAATGATGATAGAAATCGTGTTGGTATTGCCATCCTTGGTCACTATGGAGAATTGTATTTTCGTAATGGTTCTCTGTAAAGGCTTGTTCTAGCATAGCTTTCATTTGTACTAAGTTCGGCGAAGTAGAAAGATTGTAGGAGATAATTTCTCTGTTAAAGCCATCTAAAACTGGTGATAAATAAAGCTTTTGGCTGCTTGCTGGAATGGCAAATTCTGTCACATCTGTGTAGCACTTTTGCATTGGTTTGGTTGCTTCAAATTGACGTTGA
>NZ_JBJUSF010000039.1:0-12214 GCF_046098195.1 Streptococcus sp. ST14 | reverse complement strand
CAACAATAAACGAATTAAGGTAAAACTAAAAGGACTCAGTCCTGTGCAATACAGAACTAAATCCTTCGGATAAATTAGTTGTCTAACTTTTTGGGGTCAGTACAAAAGATGCGTTTTTTTATCTTTAAAATATTTCACCCTATTTTCCCAACTAAAATCTCTGCTTCGATGGTAATCTCAGTCAACTGACTCCAGTCAATCTTGGTCTGGTCAATGTTAAAGAGTAGGGGTGTCATGCTAAGCAGGGCTTGGCGTTGCTCGGGTGTGATAGGCTTGGTTAAGGAAGCTATCTGACTAGATTGGATGGTGAAGTGTTCTTGGAAATGTTCCTTGATATCTTGGTTGGAATAGTCCTTCTTTGTCAGATGGTCTTGCACCATTTGGCGGATTTCCTTGAGGTGATTTTCGGTAGGAACGACCTTAATTAAGATACCGTTTTGGGATAAAACGCGGCGAAATTCACCATAGTTGGCAGGGGAAAAGATATCAAGCAGAATATCCATGCTGGCGTCTTTTATAGGAAGACGAGCCAGGTCACCGACAAACCAGTTGACCGCCCAGTTGGGTTCACTCTTGGCAGCGATTTGAACGGAATCTTTGGAAATATCAAAGGCATAGAAGGTTTTTTCAGAATGACTTTCTTGGAGTTTACGAGAATAAAAACCTTCGCCACAACCGATATCCAAGATAGTTTTGGCAGTTTCTAGTCTTGCAAGCAGGGCTGAGATGGTTTCTAAAATAGCTTGGTAAAAACCAGCTTCCAGGATTTGCTGGCGGTTTTGAAAGTTTTCCTTGTCGTAGTTGGCAGATTGCTTGATTTGCGGTGCTAGATTGACATAGCCGAATTTTGCCAGATCAAAAGAATGGCGGTTGCTACACTTGAGACTAGTCTCTACCAAGGTGAGATTGTCTTGGCAGATAGGGCAGAAAAAGGCACTAGCAGTAGCAAAGCGTTGAAGTTTTGGTTTGAGGTTTGTATTCATAGTGTAAGTTTACCAGAAGAAAATTTCGAAAGCAACTGTGTGATTAGGAAAAATAAAGTAAATTGTTTTCATCGTAATATAATTGGATATTAGCAAAGAGAAATTTATCTATATATCAGATATCAGCAATTGCTTTTGCTGTCACTTTTCGCTACAATAGTTACAAGGAGGAAATAAAAATGTTAAAAGAAGTATTAACCGTCGCAAAAGTTGCGAAAAAATCATCTCTCTTCTTAGGAGGGGTAGCATTTGGGACGCTTGGCTTGAAAGTCTTAGCAAGTAAAGAAGCTAAGAAAGGCTATTCTAAGGCCTTGGCTAAAGCTTACAAATTGAAAGATGGACTGGATGCATCTGTTTCTGTTGTAAAACAACACGGTGATGATGTTTTACAAGACGCTAAATATTTATACGAACAGGAAAAGAAAGAAGAACAATTAGATAGCCTGACAGGTGAATAATATGTCTTTTAAAGTGCTACACAGAGGATATCAACATATCCGATTATCGTCCTCGTTTTCACTGACCTTGGATATTCAAGATTATCTTCGTTCCTTGGCTAAAGATGAAAAAGGGATCGACTCTATTCAGTTTTATATGGATAAGCAGCACTTTACTCTACGTATGAAAGAAGGCTTCTCTGTATTAGAAAATGCAGAGGCCTTTTTAAAAAAAATTGACAAGGGGAAAGTTTCGGACTTGATGACGCTTCCCATTCGTAGAGAAGAGAGTGCTTATTCAATTGTATCGGGTGCAGCGATTAAGCGTTGGCTGTTTCGAAGTTTTGTACCCTACCCTATTCGTTATATTTGGACTTGTTATCAGGCTTTGGGTTATGTCAAAGAAGCCTATCAAACTTTAGCGCGCAAGGAACTAACCATGGAGGTCTTGGACTGTTCGGCCATTTTGTTGTCCTTGTTTATGAACCAATCCAAGACAGCTAGCAACATCATGTTTATGCTTGATCTGGGTAATCATCTGGATCAGTGGTCTTTGAAAAAAACAGCAACAGATTTGGAACAAAGCCTTCTTGCTAAAGAAAGTGATGTTTTCTTAGTGCAGGGAGACATGGTCATCAGCATCAAGAGCTCTGATGTTCAAGTAGACGATGTGTTAGTTGTCTCCCAAGGGAATGAAATCTTGTTTGACGGCCAAGTGGTTTCGGGCTTAGGCATGGTCAACGAGAGTTCCTTGACAGGAGAGAGTTTCCCTGTTGAAAAGAAAGAGGGAGATTCTGTATGTGCGAATACTGTTTTGGAAACAGGAGAGTTAAGAATTCGTGTGACAGATAATCAGATAAACAGTCGCATTTTGCAACTCATCAATCTGATGAAAAAATCTGAAGAGAGTAAGAAGACAAAACAACGTCATTTTATTAGGATGGCAGACAAGGTTGTAAAATATAACTTCTTAGGTGCTGGTTTGACTTATCTGTTAACAGGCTCGTTTTCAAAAGCCATTTCCTTTTTATTGGTGGATTTTTCATGTGCTTTAAAAATATCCACACCTGTAGCCTATCTTACGGCCATAAAGGAAGGTCTAAATCGAGAAATGGTTATTAAAGATGGTGATGTATTAGAAAAATATCTGGAAGTGGATACTTTCTTGTTTGATAAAACGGGTACCATCACGACGAGTTATCCTTTGGTTGAAAAGGTTCTTCCTTTCGGAGATTATACTGAGAAAGATATTTTAAGAATAAGTGCATGTTTGGAGGAGCATATCTATCATCCTATTGCCAATGCAATTGTTAAACAAGCTGAAATTGAAGGCATTGAACACGAAGAAATGCATGGCAAGCTTCAGTATGTTGCAAGCAAAGGGATTAAATCGCAAATTGATGGTCAATCGGTTGTCATTGGAAATTATGTACTAATGCAAGACGAGCAGGTAAGAATTAGTTCTGAGCAACTGGCCTTGATTGAGCAATATAAGACTCATTACAATTTATTGTTTTTGGCTTATAAGAAAGAATTAATTGGGATGTTTTGTATCCACACTCCCTTGAGAAGCGAGGCGAAAGCTGCATTGAAAAAGCTAAAACGCCAAGGGAAAAAACTGATTCTGGCAACTGGTGATACGTTGGCTAGAACAGAAGAGTTGGTTAAAGATCTGCCATTTGACAACGTCTATACTGATTTAAAGCCAGATGGTAAGTTTCAGTTGGTTCAGGAGTTACAGAAAGCTGGCCGAACTATTTTGATGGTTGGAGACGGGTTAAACGACTCTGCTGCCTTGACGCTTGCAGATATTGGGGTTGTGATGAATGAAAGTGCGGATATTTCTAAGCAGATGAGTGATATTTTATTATTAGATAATCGTTTAGATTTCTTCGAGGAATTGAATTCTTTATCTGAATCGTTACAGAAATTAATTCAAAGAAATATTCAAGAAACAGTTGTAATAAATGGAAGTTTAATCGGATTTGGGTTGTTAAATTGGTTAAGCCCATCTAATCTTTCGATACTGCACAATCTGACTACTTTAAGAATCGTCCTTCGTAGTCTTTCTATTAAAAGTAGGTAAGAGACCGAGGAGCTGAGGTCATAAAAACCAAAAGGAGTTATTCTCAAATGAGACAACTCCTTTTGGTTTTTAAAATTCGATAATTTATGTTGACGGATTTAAAATGTTTTAGTAGGTTAAAACGAAGTATTTTTTCTTACCACGTCGGATAACAGTGAGTTCGTTCTCTAACTTATCTGCATCTCCTAAGACATAGTCAAGGTCTTGGATACGGTCGCCGTTGACGTAGATAGCTCCGTTTTGAACATCTTCACGGGCTTGGCGTTTTGAATTGACCACACCAGATGAGACGAGAAGTTCCACGATATTGTAGTTTTCGTCTGCTTGTACTTGGTAGTTTGGCACTCCACGAAGTCCTTGTTTGAGTTCTTTGACAGAAAGGTTTTTGATGTTTCCAGCAAAGAGTTGCTCAGTGATGTTGAGGGCTTCTTTGTAAGCTTCTTCTCCGTGGACAAGAGTCACGACTTCACGAGCGAGGACTTTTTGAGCCAAGCGTTCGTGTGGAGCTGCTTCAAACTGTTTGCGGATGTCTTCAATCTCATCGAGTGACAAGAAGGTAAAGATTTTCAAGAAGCGAACAGCGTCAGCGTCCATGACGTTCATCCAGAATTGGTACATTTCGTATGGAGAAGTCTTTTCAGGGTTGAGCCAGACTGCGTTTCCTTCTGATTTACCAAATTTCTTACCAGTTGCGTCTGTGATGAGTGGAACAGTGATTACGTGACCAGTCTTGTCAGCCTTACGACGAAGCAATTCGGTACCAGCTGTCATATTTCCCCACTGGTCAGAACCACCGATTTGAAGAGTAACATTGTGCTCCTGGTTGAGGACGTAGAAATCATAGCCCTGCATGATTTGGTAGGCAAACTCAGTGTAAGAAATCCCTGTTTCAATCCGTTTCTTCACAGACTCCTTACTCATCATGTAGTTGACAGTGAAGTATTTTCCGATATCACGGAGGAAGTCAATGAAGCTGATGCTGCCAAACCAGTCGTAGTTGTTGACCATGACAGCTTTATTTTCACCATTTTCAAAATCAAGAAAGCGAGAAAGTTGTCCTTGGATAGACTTGACCCAGCCATCTACTGTGTCTTTTGTTTGGAGACTACGCTCAGCATCTTTGAAGGACGGATCTCCGATGAGACCTGTAGCACCGCCAACGAGCGCATAAGGTTTGTGACCTGCTAGTTGCAAACGACGACTAGTCAAGATTGCGACAAGGTGACCGAGGTGAAGGCTGTCAGCAGTTGGATCGTAGCCAGTATAATAAGAAACTTGACCTTCTTCTAGGGCTTTGCGCAAAGCTTCTTCATCAGTCGTTTGAAAAATCAAACCACGCTCTTTTAGCTCATCAAAAATGTGCATGTGTCTTTTCTCCTTTATAAAATATTGTTTCTACCTATTGTATCACAAACTTGATTAATAGCCTAGTGGAATAGGGAAGAAAGTGGCTATTTTATTGAAAGTTTCCCTTTTATGGTATAATAGAGAAAGCGAGGACATTCATGAAAAAAAGAATTGATGAATTAAAAACAAAAATGCTGCATTTTTTCCAGCGACTAACTGCCAAATGGAAGAAAAAACAAGCAAATAAAAAGACTGATAAGAAAGTAGCTTCTTCTAACAAACTCAAAAGGGTAGGGTCTATTCTTGCTAAGATTTTGAGTGCTTTTAAAGTGACTTTCAACACTCTCTTTATCCTAGCCTTTATCGGAGGTCTTTTGGGAGCAGGTGTGGCCATGGGCTATGGGGTTGCTCTATTTGACAAGGCCAAGGTACCTCAAACAGAGGAATTGGTCAAACAAGTGAAGGATATTGCCTCTATCTCAGAAATTACCTATGCTGACGGAAGTACCATCGCTTCCATCGAAGGAGATTTGTTGCGCACGTCAGTCGCTTCGGAGGCTATATCAGACAATCTCAAGAAGGCTATCATTGCGACAGAGGACGAGCATTTCCATGAGCATAAGGGAGTTGTGCCTAAGGCCGTTATTCGTGCGACTCTGGGAACCTTTGTCGGTTTGGGATCGTCTAGTGGTGGTTCGACTTTGACGCAGCAGGTCATCAAGCAGCAAGTGGTGGGGGACGCTCCCACTCTAGCTCGTAAGGCTAAAGAAATTATTGATGCCTTGGCTTTAGAACGGGCCATGGGTAAGGATGAGATCTTGACAACCTACCTTAATATTGCTCCTTTTGGACGCAATCACAAGGGACAAAATATTGCAGGTGCCCAGCAGGCTGCAGAGGGAATTTTTGGAGTCAATGCTTCGGATTTAACGATCCCTCAAGCTGCCTTTATCGCAGGGTTGCCACAGAGTCCAATCAGTTATTCTCCTTATGAATCTGACGGCAGTATGAAGAGCGATGAGGATATGACCTTGGGAATCAAGCGTGCCAAGGATGTCCTCTACAATATGTATCGAACAGGAGCTCTGAGTCAGGAAGACTACGACAAGTACAAGGATTATGACTTCAAGCAAGACTTTCTGCCATCAGGTAGTGTTAGTGGTACTTCGCGTGACTATCTCTACTATGCAACCTTGGCAGAAGCAACGGATCGGATGTACGACTACCTTATCCAGAGAGATAATGTTTCTGCGCAAGAGCAAAAAAATGAATCTATCCAAAAAGCTTACCGCGATCTAGCGACGAAGGAAATCGAGAATGGTGGCTATAAGATCACCACGACTATTAATAAAAATGTCCACACTGCTATGCAAAATGCAGTTGCTAACTACGGCAGTTTGGTAGATGATTCGACAGGCCAGCCTGAAGTAGGGAATGTCCTCATGGACAACCAAACGGGAGCCATCCTTGGATTTGTTGGTGGTCGTAATTATCAAGAAAATCAGAACAATCACGCTATCGATACCAAACGTTCTCCAGCTTCAACTACTAAGCCTATACTGGCCTATGGTATCGCGATTGACCAAGGTTTGATGGGAAGTGCAAGTATCTTATCAAACTATCCGACAAACTTCTCAAACGGCAATCCTATCATGTATGTCAATAGTCCTGGTACAGCGATGATGACCTTGGGAGAAGCCCTCAACTATTCATGGAACATTCCAGCCTACTGGACTTATCGTACGCTTCGAGAGAAGGGTGTCGATGTCAAGGGCTATATGGAAAAAATGGGTTATGAAATCCCAGAATATGGCATTGAAAGTTTACCGATGGGTGGGGGGATTGACGTTACAGTTGCCCAGCATACCAACGGGTATCAAACTCTGGCCAACAATGGAGTTTACCATAAGAAACATATGATCGCGAAGATCGAGTCAACGGATGGCCGATTGGTATACGAGCACAAGGATGAGCCTGTCCAAGTTTATTCAAAAGCGACAGCAACCATTATGCAAAGTCTCCTTCGGGATGTTATCTCGTCTCGGATTACCTCGAGTTTCCAGACGGACTTGACGACTATCAATCCATCCCTCGCTCGTGCTGACTGGATTGGAAAAACTGGAACAACTAATGAAGATGAAAACATGTGGCTCATGCTTTCTACTCCTCGATTGACTCTAGGTGGCTGGTTAGGTCATGATGATAACCGACCACTAGCCAAGGGTGCAGGTCACTACCGCAATGCCAAATACATGGCTTACTTGGTCAATGCTATCCAGCAAGCTGAACCTGGAATATGGGGAAATGATCGCTTTAATCTGGATCCAAGTGTGACCAAGTCACAAGTTCTCCGATCTACAGGACAAAAACCAGGCAAGGTTTCCATCAATGGAAAAGAAATAGAAGTTTCTGGATCAACAGTAACGAGCTACTGGGCTACTAAAGAAGGTGCCCCAGTGACCACCTATCGCTTTGCTATTGGAGGAAGCGATGCAGATTATCTGAACGCATGGAAGAATATTCTAGGAAGCATTCCGGCAGTGACTCCTCCAAGCTCAAACAGTAGCTCAAGTTCAAGCAGTAGCTCTGGAAGTTCAAGTTCGAGTGGAAATACTCAAAGTGGTTCTTCAGGACGTTCACGTCTATTTAATCGTTAAGAAAGAGTAGTAGCAAGGTTAGTAATTTCTCCTTGTTGCTACTTTTTTCTTTGTTGGTTTCGTGTTACAATAATAATATGAATCATTATCAGAAAAAGATTGTTAAGGGAACAGTATATTCGCTACTTTCAGGCCTAATCTGGGGAATTTGTGGGATTTTAGGAGAGTATTTTTTCACTCATTATCCAGTATCGTCTGGTTGGATTACCTCTATGCGTTTGCTGGTGGCGGGGAGTTTGGTTTTAGCTTTATCTGCCTTTCAGTTGCGTAGTCGCTTGTTGGATATCTGGAAAGATAAGAAAAATTATCTACCTTTTTTAGCCTATGCTATTCTAGGTATTTTTTCTGTGCAGTTTTTCTTCTATCTCTGTGTTGAGTATTCCAATGCGACGACGGCAACCATTTTACAATTTATCAGCCCCGTTTTTATTTTGTTTTACAATCGCATTGTCTACCAGAAGAAGGCTTCGATTACAGCGATTCTCTATGTTTTGATTGCCATGCTAGGTGTTTTTTTGATGGCCACAAAAGGGGACTTGTCCCAGTTGTCCATGACACCCTTGGCTCTAGTGACAGGCTTGCTCAGTGCAGTAGGCGTCATGTTTAATGTCATCCTGCCCCAACGATTTGCCCGCCACTATGGTTTTGTACCCACTGTTGGTTGGGGGATGATTTTCGCAGGGCTCTTTAGCAATTTGCTCTATCCAGTCCATCATGTCACCTTCCAATTGGATGCTAGCAGCGTGATGATTTGTTTGATTATTGCCGTATTTGGAACAGCTTTTGCCTTCTTCCTGTCTATGAAGGCCGTCTCTCTCGTTTCTCCTCTGGTTGTCTCTGTAGTGAGCGCTAGCGAGCCTCTCTCTTCGGCTCTATTGAGCGTCCTATTTCTCGGTCTCGTCCTAGATGGATTTCTAGTTTTGGCCATGATTTTGATCATTGTCCCTATGGTCTTCTTGTCTATCGAAGAAGCCAAAGAAGGGAAGTAAAGACGATTATTTTGATAGTTTAGGCTTCAAATTTGAAGTCTTTTTTGGTAGAATAGGTATCATTATAATGAACCAGGAGGCGCCTATGACTGCCACAAAAATGAATGCCCAAGAAATCATCCAATTTATCGCCAATGCAGAGAAGAAAACCAGTGTCAAAGTAACCTTTGAAGGACAACTAGCGTCTGCTGTTCCTAATTCCATTGTCAAACTAGGCAATGTTCTTTTTGGAGATTGGAAGGATATCGCTCCGCTTCTCGAAGGCTTGGTAGAAAATCAAGATTATGTTGTCGAGCAAGATGCTCGTAATTCGGCAGTTCCCTTGCTAGACAAGCGTACTATCAACGCTCGTATCGAGCCAGGTGCTATTATCCGCGATCAAGTGGAAATTGGTGACAATGCTGTTATCATGATGGGAGCTGTCATCAATATCGGAGCAGAAATCGGTGCAGGAACCATGATTGATATGGGTGCTATCCTTGGTGGTCGTGCCATCGTTGGGAAGAACAGCCACGTTGGTGCAGGTGCAGTTTTGGCAGGTGTGATTGAGCCAGCTAGTGCCGATCCAGTCCGTGTCGGAGACAATGTTCTCATCGGAGCCAATGCAGTGGTTATCGAAGGTGTCCAAATCGGTAGTGGTTCAGTTGTCGCTGCAGGAGCTATTGTGACTCAAGATGTCCCAGAAAATGTAGTGGTAGCAGGCGTTCCAGCTCGTATTATCAAAGAAATCGATAGCCAAACCCAACAAAAAACAGCGCTAGAAGATGCGCTTCGTACCTTGTAAAAATAAAAAGAGGCGGATACTTCTTCCAGCCTCTTTCTTCTATCAAAAGGAGGATCGATAGATGTTAGATTTGATTCAGACTCGACGAGATTTGCACCAGATTCCAGAGATTGGCTTGGAGGAATTCAAGACTCAGGCTTATTTGCTGGATGTGATTGAGAAATTGACAGAGGACAAGGACTTTGTTCAAGTTCGTACTTGGCGAACAGGAATTTTGGTCTATTTGCAGGGGAGTCAGCCGAAGCGGACTATTGGTTGGCGAACAGACATTGATGGTCTGCCTATCGTCGAACAAACAGGTCTACCTTTTGCTTCTCGGCACCAAGGTCGCATGCATGCCTGTGGCCATGATTTTCATATGACCATTGCCTTGGGCTGTCTCGAACGCGCCCTTGAGGAGCAACCCAAGAATAATCTGCTTTTTCTGTTTCAACCTGCTGAAGAAAATGAAGCTGGTGGTATGCTCATGTATGAGGATGGTGCTTTCGGGGACTGGCTACCAGACCAGTTTTATGGTCTCCATGTTCGTCCGGATCTAAAGGTTGGACAGATTGCGACCAATACACACACTCTCTTTGCAGGGACCTGTGAAGTGAAGATTCGTTTCAAAGGAAAAGGTGGGCACGCTGCTTTTCCACATGAGGCCAATGATGCCTTGGTGGCTGCTAGCTATTTTATCACTCAGGTGCAGTCAGTGGTTAGCCGCAATGTTAATCCAATCGAGGGAGCAGTGGTGACCTTTGGTGTTTTCCAAGCTGGTGTTGCGAATAATGTCATCACAGATACAGCCTTTTTACATGGAACCATTCGCGCTTTGACTCAGGACATGAGTCTACTAGTACAAAAAAGAGTCAAGACAGTCGCAGAAGGGGTTGCAGCAGCCTTTGATATGGAAGTCGAAGTAGAACTCAAGCAAGGAGGCTACCTACCTGTTGAGAACAATCCAGCCTTGGCGCGTGAACTGATGGACTTTTTTAAAGAGAAAGAGGGAATTGAGTTGATTGATATCGAGCCTGCTATGACAGGTGAAGATTTTGGTTATCTCCTTTCGAAGGTAGATGGCGTTATGTTTTGGTTAGGTATCGATAGTCCCTACGCCCTGCACCATCCTCAGATGAGCCCCAAGGAAGAAGCCTTAGCTATTGGAGTGGATGCGGTCTCTAGCTTTCTTCAAAAGATGGCAACAGAGTAGAGGAATTGTCTATGAAAGCAGAACTACGAAAGCAAGTCTTACACGAAATGAAGGCTGTTCCTCAGAAGCAAAAAATTGCAATGGATCAAGCTTTAACCGAACGATTTTTGAATCATCCTGTTTACCACGAGGCTAAGGTCGTCGCAACCTACCTCTCTTTTCCGCATGAGTTTCAAACGCAGGGACTTATTGACCAGGTGCTGAAGGACGGCAAAAAAGTTTTGATACCCAAAACCTATCCCAAGGGGCGCATGGAGTTTGTGGTCTACGATCCGCAGCAGTTGAAAAAAACTTCCTTTGGTTTACTGGAGCCCCAAGGGGACTTGGAAGTGGTGAAACCGTCTCAGATTGATTTGATTCATGTTCCTGGCTTGGCTTTTACAAGAGAGGGGTATCGGATTGGATATGGCGGAGGCTATTACGACCGTTATTTGGAGAATTTTGCTGGTCAGACCATGAGTACAATCTATCCTTGTCAAATCCAAACATTTAATCCAGATAGCCACGATATTCCCGTTCAGGAGGTATTGATCTATGAAGGAAATCTTTGACAAACGTCACGCTGTGACCAGTTTTTTCCTCCTAGTGACAGGCTTTGTGTTTTTACTGATGCTGATTACTACGGGTATCAACTTTGATCAGGCCAAAACTCTGTTTCAGTTTGGAGCTATGTATGGACCGATCATTCGCCTGTTCCCTGAGCAGCTATGGCGCCTTTTTTCAGCTGTATTTGTGCATATTGGTTGGGAACATTTTATCGTCAATATGCTTTCTCTCTACTTTCTTGGAGGACAGGTGGAGGAGATTTTCGGCTCCAAGCAGTTCTTTTTTCTCTATCTCTTATCAGGAATGATGGGCAATCTCTTTGTGTTTGCTTTCACACCGAAAGTCCTAGCAGCAGGAGCATCCACCTCCCTCTATGGACTATTTGCTGCGATTATCGTTTTGCGCTACGCGACTCGCAGCCCCTATATCCAGCAGTTAGGGCAATCCTACCTGACGCTTTTCGTGATAAATATCATTGGAAGTGTTCTGATTCCAGGAATCAGCCTAGCTGGACATATCGGTGGTGCGGTAGGTGGGGCTTTTCTGGCAGTAGTCTTTCCTGTTAGAAGTGAGAGACGGATCTATAGTTTCGGTCAGCGACTCGGAGCAACCGTTCTTTTTATTGCACTAGCCGTTTTCCTTTTCTACAAAGGAATGAGTTATGTGTAAGGGGGATAGTTAAAAAGCTACTCATTTTTTGAGTAGCTTTTTTTGGAACCATTCGAAACAACACAGCTCTAAAACTAGGAAATATTGATACTATCAACTCCACACATCCCACATAGACCGTTTACCTAATGTTTTTTAATATTCTTCAAAACTATATCTTATACAAATTATTTAATCTTTCTAACTCTAATACATTCATACATACTTCTACTCCAGCAACTCCCTCCTTACTATGAATAACCCCACAAGAAAACACAATCCTCTCCTTACTCAAAATATTTGACAACACCACTAATGATTCTAAAATATAATCCTCTATAATAATAAAACTATTATTTTCATCCTTAGCAAACTTTATAAATCCAATATCCTTACACCTATCACCAAAATAAAACCTAAGTGATTTTAAATAATAATCAAAAAACACATCAATCTCCATAGAAAACCGATAAAGTCCGTATAATTGTGTAAAAGTAAAAAGGCCATATAACAGTCCTTTTACGGTACAATGTTTTTAACGACAA
>NZ_JBJUSF010000038.1:0-14212 GCF_046098195.1 Streptococcus sp. ST14 | reverse complement strand
TATCATCATAACTCAATTTCATAATAAAACACCCCAAAAGTTAGATTTTTTCTGTCTAACTTTTGGGGTGCAGTACAATTTCCCTAACCTCTTTTCTTTATGCTTTATTCTGCCAAGGCTCCCATTGGATCCCATGGTGCAAGTACGATTGGTTCTGCTTCATAAGCAGCTTGTTCTTCTGCTGTCAGCAATTCCTTACGGACAACGATTTGATAGGTGTATTCATCCATCCAAGCGTCTGAGGCGACGAAGTAACCATCTGTACCGACCTTGTCTCCCCATGAGTTTTCAACCTTCCACTTAGTTGACTTGCCATTTTCATCCAAATCAACACCTGTCAAGACCATAGCGTGGGTCATCAAGCTTTCGCTGTAGTCCAAACGTCCAGCCTTGTCTTGAGTCAGTTGAATATCCATACTTGATTCAAAGTCATAAACATCTGTCGCAAGGATCCCGGCTTTGCGGTTGCTGAGCTGGCCGACATCTGAACCAAACCAAACAGTTTCTCCTGTCTGCATTTGGGCAATCGCCAATTCTTTCAAGCGCTCCATAGGAACGTTGATGTAGCGAACTGCACGGCTACCAACCACATTTCCCAACATCTCAACTGTGTAAGATTTGCCGTAAGGCTTGTCAGCAGTTGGAGCATTGATAACAGAAACGTAGTCTTCTAGAGGAAGATTGACATATTTCTTGTAAAACTCTTGTGGCGTGATACCCTTTTCGCTTTGGTAGTTATCATCCTTATCGCGATAAGCAAAGTCAAATTTACGCGGTGGAAGACCTAGTGACATAGCAAGGAAGTTAAAGATCTCTTGCAAGAGGTCTTCTTTCTTAGCTTGAACAGTCGCTTGGTCAGCACCAGAAGCGAGCAAGTCACGCAAGATTTGGGCATCTTGGCGAAGCAATTTGTTAAGAATTGCATTGAGCTCACGGCTATTACTAGATGAAACAGACTCAGGGTAAACTGACTTAGGAACGACACCATATTTTTCAAAGAGGGCCACGACCATATCCCACTGTCCACCGTCTTGTTGTGGAGTTTGGAGTAGGAAGCTAACCTTACGGCTCGTCAATTCTTGATCTGCAGTCGCAATGACTTGCTCCAAGAACCAGTTGGATTTCTCGTACTTGTCCCAGAAGAAAGTGTGGGCTTGTGACAATTCAAAGTTTTCCAATTTATATTGAGAAATGAGTTTGTGACGGAAGGTGTTGAGAGCTGCAAACATCCAGCAACGACCAGACGCTTTCTGGTTAGTAACCTTGTCCTTGGTCAAATCCAATGAGAAAACAGGTGCATTGTCTACATGACTTTGGCGACGTTCTAGAGCTGCAAAAATTCCATTGTGGCTGGCAGCATTTTCGATCGCTTGGTATTTGACATTTGCTTCATAGTTAGCAAATAGTTTATCTGTAAATGATTCTTGAATCGCGTTCATAGATTCCTCCTTTTATTCTACTGTCTATTATAACTCTTTTCATAAAGGAAGCAACTGAAAAATGAAAAAGACAGGGACATTCTCCCCCACCTTTTCTAACATAATCCAAACTAAGCAATACTAGCAAGGAGATTCTCTAACTCCTCCTTGGTCAGGCGACGCCACTCACCCCTTTTCAGGTTCTCGTCTAAAATCAGTGTTCCCATCGTCAAACGTTGCAAGTCCACGACTTCCTTACCACAGTAGGCTACCATGCGTTTAACCTGATGAAACTTCCCTTCTGCTATGGTCACCCGAACCAAACTTTGATTCTTTTCTGCATCAATAGACACAATTTCCAGCTTAGCTGGCTGGCAAGTAAAATCCTTAAGCGGAATGCCCTTGGAAAATGTTTCCACATCTTCTTGGCTCATAATCCCCTTGACTTGAGCCAAGTAAGTTTTATCCACATGACGTTTGGGTGAAAGAAGGGCATGAGCCAGCTGACCATCATTGGTCAAAAGCAAAAGGCCATGGGTATCAATATCCAAGCGCCCCACTGGAAAGACTTCCTTGCTTCGAGCCAAATCATCCAGCAAGTCTAGAACCGTTCTATGCTTGTTATCCTCAGTCGCCGAAATGACTCCTTGGGGCTTGTTCATCATGTAGTAAACAAACTCCTCGTACTCTAGCACTTGACCGTCAAAACGAATTTGGTCTCTTTCTTCGTCAATCTGAAGTTTAGCTGATTTTTCTTTCTTGCCATTGACCGTCACGCGTCCAGCCTTGAGCAAGTTTTTGACCTCTGTCCGACTTCCCACAGCGCAGGCAACTAAAAATTTATCTAATCTCATAGAACTATTATATCATACTCAAAAGGAGGCTGGCCCAAGTGACCAACCTCCTTTTTTCTAATTTTTCAAGAAACTAACTTCCTCGTCTCCAGAAAATCGCTAAGACAATCATGGCTCCTAGAACTGATGGGATAATGGCTGTACCGTTTAGGTTTGGCCCCCATGAACCAAATAGTAATTGTCCTATAAAGGCACCAATCCATCCGAGAAACATTTTTCCAAAACATCCCATGCGTTCTCCACGATTGGTCAGAGTACCTGCTAAAAATCCCACTAGGAGACCAACGAACATGCTTCCTAACATATTATCTCCTTAATTTGCCCAATCTCCGTTACGGAAGAGTGGTACACGTGTCCCATCCTCACGGATACCATCGATATCCATTTGGTTAGAACCAATCATAAAGTCTACGTGAACATCTGAACGGTTAAGCCCCGCAGCTTCAAGCTCCTCTTCGCTCATCTCCGCTCCACCAACAACGCTAGTTGCATAGGCTGCACCGATAGCCAAGTGATTTGACGCATTTTCATCGAAAAGGGTGTTAAAGAAGGTAATACCTGACTGAGAAATTGGGCTTGGATCTGGTACCAAGGCACATTCACCTAAGGCACGCGCACCCGCATTTTCAAAGACAAGGTCTTTCATGACTTGATCGCCCTTCTCAGCAGTGATGTCAACGATTTGTCCATCCTTAAAGGTTACCTTAATACCTTCGATGATATTTCCATTATAGCTAAGCGGTTTTGTAGAAGTGACATAACCATCTGCGCGACGGAAGTCAGGCGCTGTGAAGACTTCCTCTGTCGGCATATTTGGCAAGAATCCTTCGCCCTGTGCATTGATAACCCCAGCTGATTCCCAAACGTGGTTCTTCGGCAAACCAAGTGTTAAATCTGTCCCTGGCGCTGTGTAGTGAAGGGCTGAAAATTGTTCTTTATTAAGCATATCTGCCTTACTCTTAAGGATAGCTGCATGCTCTTCCCAAGCCTTAACAGGATCTTCTTCATAGACACGGCAAGTTTTGAAAATTTGGTCCCAAAGGAGATCGACTGCTTCTTCGTCGCTCGCAGCATTTGGAAAGACTTTCTTAGCCCACTCAAGTCCAGCAGCAGCTGCTACAGTCCAGCTAACCTTGTTGGATTGCGTTGCGATGCGCATTGGCTTCATAGCAAGTCCCATAGCTTTAGCAGAAGCTGAAAGCTTATCAGCATCCACTCCGTTCAAGGCACCTGGATCAGATGAACGAACCCCAAGACGGCTAGCTTTGTTCTCCAAGAGATAGTTCATCTCAGCAATCTTGTATTCTGGTACATTGTCCAGACGCTCCATCGGCGCATGGAGGAATTTCTCACGGTTAATGACATCATCTGTCCACTGAACGATGACCTCATGCGCACCCAAGGCATAAGCTTCTTTGACAATTAAGTGAGCCAACTCACGTTGCTCCACATCGATAGAGAGAGCCAAAGTGTGACCAGGTTGCACATTAATTCCGTTCGCAACCAATAATTTCGCATATTTTTCTAGATTTTCTTTAAAATTTGGTAAAACCATGTTGTTTTCTCTTTTCTATTTTTATTTTTCTTTCAAAGCAGAGAATAATCCTGCTAAAGCAATAGCACCTGACAAGAGTGCTGTTGATAGAAGGATTGTCTGGTCAGCAAGTTCTAATTGATATTCAAATACCTTCTCAGCCGGCTTATCTTCCGCAAAAATTCTTAGTTTCATGAGAACCACCTTAAAATTTATTAAAACAAATCACTATGACTGCCTGTCCTCAGCAAATTTAAAATCAATTCTTCCTTGTCTACTTTATAAACCAAAAGCCAATCTGGCTGGATATGGCATTCACGAACTCCTTGAAAATGCTTGGATGCCGTCAATTGATGATCACGATATCTAGCAGGAAGTTCTTTTTCTTGAACAAGAAAATTTAAAACTTCTTCTAATAATTCTACCTTCAAACCACGCTTCATAGCCAACTTAAAATCTTTTTTAAACTGTTTATGATAACGAATCTTAAGCACGCAAATCCTCCATCAAGTCAGAGATTGATTCAAAGGATTGGCTCATATTACGATTTTGGTCTAAATCCGTTAATACCTCAAGCAAGTTCCGACTCTCGTCTAGTCTAACATCGAAAGGTAAACCCTGATATTGAATAGCTTGACGAAGGAAAATATTGATAGCTGTTGTCATATCCATTCCCAGGTTATTAAACACCTGTTGGGCCTGCTCCTTAACCTCACTATCCAAACGGATACTCATGCTCGTCTTTGACATACTCTCACCCTCTTTCTATAGACTATTTTAACAAAAAAGAAGGCTAATGTAAATCTATTGGATATACATTAGCCTCTTTGGATAGATGATTATCGTTGCTCTGATGACTTGCTTTCTATAAAATCATTTACCCTAGTCAAGATCTCTTTTTCCAGTTCTGTTATTTGTTCCGGACCCCAACCAGAATCTTTTTTAGAAGTTATCTCTGCCATTATCTGTAATTTTAAACTTTGACGATAAAATATATCTTGCCATTGATTATATTTTGCACTTGGAACTAAATTTCCAAACTTCGAATTCTGACTATCTGTAATGATACAAAGATTCCCGAAGGAGTGCAAAAATTTATCATCAATCTTTTCAACTATTTCATCACTATTTGGATGTTGTGGAAACCAGTGCTCTATGGAACGACGATATGTAAACTTAAAATCTTCAAATTCAACGCTCGAATACTTTCCTTTTAAATCCGAACAATTTTTCCATAAAACATAATCTATAAAATTGAAATCATAAACACGAATGGCACCATATCTTTTGATATTTCTATCCTTGTCAAACAAACTTTCTTTAGCATATCTCACTGCCATTTTCTCAAGAAAATCCTTAAACAAGCCAGCAAATTCTGCTTGATTTAACTCTTCAATATGGTTAAACAAGAATTGCAAGATCTCATATAACCAACGACTGTCACGATTGGCAGTAAAGGTCACAGCAAACATGGATTGGAGCATTAAAATATCATCATTAAACTTTTCAAAAGAATTTTTATCAAAATAATATTGAACAAATAAATCTCCTCCTGTTTTGTTATTATAATCATTCCGATAAACTTTCTGCAGAAACCAATCATTTTCTTGTCTTCTATTATTAGTCTCTTGAGACATTCGTACGATCAAATTATCAAATATAAATTTTAATTTCAATAAATTCCTAATAAATAATGTAACATCCTCTAAGTTTGTATTAACATTAATTACATTTTCAAATGTTTCTAATAATTTCTTGTCATCTAGCTGTATATCAGAAGGGGATACATTTCCAAATGTTATATAATAGACGAAATATAAAAATGTTTCAAAGTTTATAATCGTTCTGTATTTTTCCACTTCATTCGTATCTGATATTACTTTAACTATTGTAGATTCTTTATTTTCTATACTAGAGAATAAAGATTTCTTATTAGTTGATTGAACTTCTATTTGACTTAAGGACTTATCGATATTTAAAAGAAAGCTATTCTGATAATTATTTCTTTTAATCCAATTCAAAGGAAATATTTTTTCTCTCTCTGCATCATGATGCTTGTTCTTTGCTTTTTTTGTAAATGCATTGATTACCGGCTTATCAAACTCTGCGCAGGCATCCCAGATTCTTGCAAACTTTTGCGCCATTTCTTGATCTTCACCAAATTTAGACATCATTTGTGCCTTAAGAATCTCATGAGCCTCTAGTTGTTCTCCTCGAGAGTTGAAACGTTCGAAATATAAATTCAAATCTAAATCATTGGGAAGAATACTACGAAAAATAATGACATTATCAAATAGATAATTAAAGAAAGATTCAGATTCAAATTGCCGCTCCTCTAGCATTTTTTTCAATGCGTCATAAGCATGTCTATAACCTCTAGTCAGCTCATTTTCATCGTCCTCAGAAATTTTTTGCTTGGTAAATAGCTTTTGAATGTTCTCATTTGACTTCTTCCTAGCTGGGAAAGTAAGATTGACAGATTTCAATCTATCAAAACAAAACTCATGCTTCAAAGCTAAGGCAATCAAATTAAGGGCTGTTGTTCGCTGTTGCCCATCTATAATTTTGAAAATGTCATTCTCTTTATTAACGACTAATGTTCCAATATAGTAGTAATTGTCTCTATTTTCTTGAAAAGCATCTGCTACGTCATTCAATAACTGCTCAATCTCATCATAAGTCCAGGCAAAATTTCTCTGATAAAGAGGAATAGCATAGATATCTTCATTTAACAAACGATTAACTGATAAGCTTATATGTGTTTCTACCATTTACCTTTTTCCTCTTCTATAATCTTGTCCACAGTATAATTTTCAAATAGCTCTCTATCTATCTTGATCATGAAATCATTCGGAGTGACAGCATGAGCTAAAAGTTGAAATAGTTTTTGAACCTCTTTTTGTCTAAACCTTCCACCAGCAGCATAGTTTCCAAAAGTTGCATCATATATTGCTTTAGACTTAACTCGAGGGTAATAAGACCAAATAAACAAGGTCTCTACTATATCCTTTGATAGCTCATCTTTTCCAAATCTCTCTGCAAAAAGCGAGCAAATATTTAAGAATATATTGTGACACTTGAGGTAGCGTCCTTTTGAGCTATTGTAAATGTTTAACATACCTTTTGGGTAAGCAAGATTTTTTTCTTCCCCTTCAGGCTCATCAGAAAATCCTAACTTTGCATTTAAAAAATCTTTATGATCTTTAATAGTTTTATGAGCAGATTCAATATATTCAAAAAATGTACTTCCATCAATGATTGGCATAGTAATTGAAAGAGGGAATTTTTCAATATGACGATACAATTCTAGATATGGAAAGTTCTGATTCAAATCAACGCCTTTAAAATCGTCAATAAAATCCTCTGTAAAACGCAGATAAGATCCATAACGTTTGTTTGTTAATCCTGTCTCTCCGCGCGACCAACGTCTCATACGGAAAAGATGTTTATCAAACAACTCTTTGAGACTTAACTCTTTATCCTCTACAAATTGCTCCCACTTTTCGACAATCTTTTCATCTTCTGAATCATACTTGCGAAGATGGTAGGCTTTGAGCAAATCATGAGGTTCTAAAGATTTTCCACGATTATTCTGAGAATCAAATAACTGAAAGGCTTCAGATAATCGTTCCTGTGGCATAGTAATCACGGAGACAGAACAATTTTCCAATAAAAAATTGCAAATATCTTTTGCCTGATTTTCACCAACCAATTGAGTCAAATTTTCCCACTCATTATAATTTTCACTCGCATGATAGCAAGATAGCTCTCCAAATTCAGCACTCAGCAGTTGATTAGCACCCTTATAATTCTCTAAATCATCTAATAAATGAAGAAACAAGGAAATAGAAATTAGCCGTTGCTGTCCATCGACAATATCTAAGTATTTTTCCTTTTCATGCAAGATTTCATGCAAGATAACGGAACCAATCTGATATTCCTTTTTTCCCATAGCATCTCGTAAATCATAAAAAAGATTACGGATATGTTTTCTGTTCCATTTATATGGTCTTTGATAAGAAGGAATCCGCAAATTCTCTTCTTTCAATAGTTCTCCAACCTTTTTAGAAGTAAATTGAATAGTCATTTTATCCTCATCTATATTTATCTATCATTTCTTTAACTGTTTGCTTCATATCCTCTACTAAAATCCGAGGAGACAAAACAGTAACTGCTTCCCCTTGCCCCAGCAACCAGCGTTTAAGCCCCGGTGTGTGCTGACTCTCAAACTTAAAATGAGTCCAGTAGCCATTTTTCCCAACTATTTTTGCATTTGGAAATTGATCCGTCACAATCGTCGGATCGTACAAATACTCGATTTCAATACTGATTTTCTTCCCGATAAAAGCATCTACTCTCTCGTTACGAATGTCGCCATCTCTAAATTTATCTCGATAAGAAATAGAGGGTTTCTCTATATCACTAAGAGACCATGACTGGATACGGTCTACTCTTAAAGTAATATAAGTAGCATGTTTCAACTGGTAGACAACTAGATAGAAATAATGACTATCATAATAAAGAGAGACTGGCAAAACAGTCTGCCTCTTAGAAGACTCAGAATAAGGTTTTTGATAGATAATGTCTAGAACCTGTTCATACAAAATAGCTTCTGATAAATTCCAAATTTTCTCTATTCTATTTTGTTGATCCGTTAAGGGAGCATAGTTCAGCTTTTCACTTCCAATAATCTGCTCGATTTCTTTCCGATCATCACGGGGAACTAAGACCAGTAAATTATGTAGTAAGCTAGCAATTTCTGGTCTATTCAGTGCTCGATTTTCCAATAAAATCTTTGAAATAACGAGAATATCCTTTTTATTAAAAACTGACTTACTTGCTAAACAATACTTATTCGTTTTACGGTTATAAAGTAAATCTCCACTATAACTGGTGTGACTAGATAAAATATCACGGAGTCGCGAAAAATCTCTCTGTATCGTCTTTTCACTAACCTCAAATTCCTGAGCCAGTTGCTTTTTTCCTAACGGAGTCCCAAACTGTAAACGTAAAAAAATCGTTAGCAGTCTCTCTTGATCATTCATTTCCAGTCCTTCTACATATTATTCAAACAATACTATTTCTAGTACATTATTATCACTTCTATAGTCTAACTAGCACTTTATATTCAAAACGATTAAAGCAAAATAAACTAGCCCTTAGATGATTCCAACTGTACCACTATGCCAGATTCGAAGAACTCAACTACGGATTCAGGCATATTTTTTAAGTCTTCGGGTAAGCAGTCTGAATATACAATGAAGAGTTTGTTTCTTTTCTTACTCTCTTTGAATCGCTGCATCCAGTATTCCTGTACCCTTTGATCAGCCTCTCCCAAAAATTGAACTCCATCCAGAAAAATCAAATCATACTCTGTATACCCCATTTGCAGTTTCATCCATTGACTATGTTTAGAAAAAATCAAATTATCTCTCACTCGATAATATGCAAGTGATGCTATTGGAGTAACAGGTTTTATTTTAGTTAACGTATAATAAAACAAATGCCATCTATCAGTCTCTGAAATACCGCAAATGTAAATACATTGAGAATCTTCTTTTAAGTCTATTTGTGGGAATCCGGTCCAATCATTCCCATCATCTTTCAAGCCTTTTTCAAAATTATAAATTTCCTCTTCAATTGACACATTAGAATTTAAAATTTCTTGATTCACCATATTATACTCTCTTTTCTATTATTTTTAAGAGAATTATAACAAATCAAGTGTACATATTTTGTCCACTTGATCAAAATAAGCAATTTTTTAAAACAAATCATCAAACAAACTCAACTGGTTATCCTCTGGCATATTGCCGAGAATGCCCATTTCATCCATCTTTTCAACCAAGGTTGAGGAAAGTCCGCCACGCTTGCGTAATTCTGTTTTAGAAAGAAATTCTCCCTCTTCACGCGCTCGTACCAACTGCTTGGCAACGTTCTCTCCCAGACCATCCATTGCTACAAATGGCGGAATGAGGGTATCTCCGTCAATGATGAATTCAGTCGCATCACTACGGTAGAGGTCTAACTTCCCAAACCTGAAGCCACGCTCCCACATCTCATTGACAATCTCAAGAGTTGTATAGAGATCGATTTCCACATTAGAGGCCTCGTTGTTTTTCCGTTTTTCAGCGATTTCTTCCATTCTGCGTTTGATGGCATCCAAGCCCGCACCCATGGTCTTGATATCAAAAGCCTTAGCACGGATGGAGAAGTAAGCACAGTAGTAATAAATGGGATGGTGAACCTTGAAGTAAGCTACACGCAAGGCCATCATAACGTAGGCTGCCGCATGAGCCTTAGGGAACATGTACTTAATTTTCCCACAGGATTCGATATACCACTCTGGCACCTTATTAGCCTTCATGGCTTCGATGTAGCCATTGCGTTCCTCTTCGGAAATCTTGAGCCACAAACCCTTACGTACCCGTTCCATAATGGTAAAGGCCATCTTAGGTTCGAGACCAGCATGCATGAGGTAGACCATGATGTCGTCCCGACAACCGATAACGGTTGATAGGTCTGCTATTCCTTGCTTGATTAAATCCTGAGCATTTCCCAACCAGACATCCGTACCATGGGATAGACCTGAGAGCTGAAGCAACTCTGCAAAAGTCGTCGGATGAGTCTCGTCTACCATTCCACGTACGAAATTTGTTCCAAACTCTGGAATCCCCAACATGCCCGTAGGCGTTCCGATTTGTTCAGGAGTCACACCTAGCACATCAGTCCCAGAAAAGAGGGCCATCACGCCTTCGTCATCCATAGGAATTTCATTGGGGTCAATACCAGACAAGTCCTGAAGTTTCCGAATCATGGTCGGATCATCATGTCCCAGTACATCGAGTTTGAGGACGTTCTCATCGATATCGTGGAAGTTAAAGTGAGTGGTCTGCCATTCAGCCGTCACGTCATCTGCTGGATACTGGACAGGCGTAAAGTCGTAAACATCCATGTAGTTAGGAATAACAACGATCCCCCCCGGGTGTTGTCCTGTCGTTCGTTTGACACCAGCAGCTCCCTGGGCTAGACGTTCCACCTCTGCATCACGATAAAACTTCCCATAGTCTCTCTCATAGCCCTTTACAAATCCATAGGCAGTCTTAGCAGCTACCGTACCAACCGTTCCTGCACGGAAGGCATATTCCTCACCAAAAATATCACGCACATCCAAATGGGCGCTAGGCTGGTCTTCTCCCGAGAAGTTCAAGTCAATATCGGGAACCTTGTCCCCATCAAAACCAAGGAAGGTCTCGAAAGGAATATCCTGTCCATTTTTGCTGAGTTTGTGACCACACTTTGGACAATCCTTATTGGGCATATCAAACCCTGAACCGTAAGAACCATCCGTGATAAACTCACTATACTGACACTGACCACAGACATAGTGAGGAGAGAGAGGGTTAACCTCCGTAATCCCAATCATAGTCGCAACAAAACTGGAACCGACAGATCCACGAGAACCCACCAAGTAGCCCCGTTCGTTGGAACGTTGCACCAGCATCTGCGATGCCAGATAAATCACGGCAAATCCATTCCCCAGAATGGAAGTTAATTCTTTTTCAATCCGCAAATCAACGATATCTGGCAGCGGATTGCCATAAATCTCAAAAGCTTTCTTATAGGTCAGCTCGGCGACAGTTTCTTCCGCCTTGTCGATGAAAGGCGTGTACAAGTCACCCTTAACAACCTCAACAGGTTCAAAGATATCTGCCAAGGCATTGGTGTTTTCAATGACTAATTTGCGTGCTAAATCTTCTCCCAAGAAAGCAAATTCATCCAACATTTCATTGGTCGTTCTAAAATGAGCCTTCGGTAGCGGTGCTGGTTGGGCATGTTCACCGTGACCAATGGTCCGGTTAATCATAGCCCCCTGACCCAAACTACGGACAATAATTTCACGGTAAATCTCTTCTTCCGGTTCAATATAGTGGACATTTCCCGTAGCTAGAACAGGCTTGTCAAGACGGTCCCCAACCTCTATCAAACTCTTGATAATAGTCTGGAGTTCCTCCATATCCTTGACCTGCTCCTTGGCAATCAAGGGAGCATAGATAGCTGGTGGCATGACCTCGATAAAGTCATAATACTTGGCCACTTCAACCGCCGCGTCCACACCTTGGGAAACGACTGCGTCAAAAACTTCACCTTCCGAGCAAGCCGACCCCAAAATCAAGCCCTCCCGATGGGCGTCTAGAACCGTTCTCGGTATCCGTGGCACCCCTTCAAAATACTTGGTGTTAGACAAAGAAACCAGCTTAAAAATATTTTTTAAACCAACTTGATTCTTGACATAAATGGTCGCATGTTTAATCCGAGCTTTTTTATAAGAATCTGGACTGATTAGATCAATATTGAGTCTAGCCAGATCGGTCACACCATGTTTTTCTGCTACTTCTTTGATAAAGATGAAAAGTAGACGACCAGTAGCTTCCGCATCGTAATTAGCCATGTGGTGGTGTTCAAGTGCTACACCAAAACGCTTAGTCAAAGGTCCCAAACCATGGCGTTTATACTCAGGATAGAGATTTCTAGCAAACTCCAGCGTATCGATAACTGGCTGGCTAATCTTAGGCAAACCATGACGCTCATAGTTGGCATTCATAAAGCCAACGTCAAAGGTAGCATTGTGAGCAACTAAAACTGTATCCTTGCAAAACTCTTGGAATTCTTGTAAAACTTGTTCCAGTGGTTTGGCATTTTTAACATGATCATCTGTAATACCTGTTAACTCAGTAGTAAAGGCTGACAAGGGATGCCCGGGATTGATAAATTCATCAAATTCGGCAATAACATTTCCCTTATACATCTTAGAAGCCGCAACCTGAATCAGGTCATTATAGATAGCTGAAAGTCCCGTCGTTTCAACGTCAAAGACCACGTAGGTCGCTTCTGACAAGTCCATCTCCACTTCGTTATAAACGATTGGAACACGGTCCTCCACAATATTGGCTTCCATTCCATAGATCAGCTGGATTCCAGCTTTCTTGGCCGCCTTATAGCCGTGTGGGAAAGATTGAACATTTCCATGGTCCGTGATGGCAACCGCCTTGTGTCCCCACTTAGCAGCTGTCTCAACGATCTCCTCTACCTCTGGTAGAGCATCCATAGTCGACATATTTGTATGAGCATGAAACTCAACCCGACGCTCACCTTCTGGCATCAAATCCTTCCGCTCATAGTGAACAACTTCCTGCACATCCTGCACGTTCATGGTCAAATCACGTGTGAAGTTATTCATCTCCACATTCCCACGAACTCGGAGCCAAGAATTCTTCTTAATGATGTCAAACTTCTGAGCTTCTTCTTCATTCTTAACCCATTTTTGCATTGAAAAACTTGAAGTGTAGTCTGTCATTTTAAAGTTGATCAAAACGCGACCAGTTCTGGTCACCTTATGCTCCACATCAAAAACGACCCCTTCAAAGACCAGGCGATTTTCCTCAGTCGTCACGTCGATCATCTGGGTGACTTCAGCCTTATCTAGTTTAGGCTTGGCCGCAGCCTTTTTAGCGTGAAAATCAAAGGCTGGCTTCTCTTCTACTGGAGGAGGAGCCATTTGTTCCAGTTGCTCCATAGCCCGGAGCGCTTCCTCATTGGCAGCTTGAACAATCTGTTCATTCTCCGTATGGAAGGCTTTCTCCTGCTCTTGTGTAAGAGCATCATTCTTTTCTATTTGGCATACAAAAGCTGGAAAACCAAACTTTTCGAGTTGCTTTGCCAAATTAGGAAGATGATTCTTCTTAAAGTGCTCCTTATCAATCGCCTCTGAACCTTCAATAATGAGTTGATTTCCCTCCGCACGAACGTTTAAATTCTGGTAAAGAGATTTAAACCCCTGACTTGCACATGGACCTTCAGAAAAAGCCTCTCTATAGTAGGCCTGCAAGAGTTCATTAGAGAATTCTTGAGAAAGAGCCTTGATTTCGAAAACAGCTCGGTTTCCTGTCTTAGAAAATTCTTCACCAAGCCCTTTCTTTAACTCTAAAAAGATTTCAATCGGTAAAATATTAGAAAATACAAAATGAAATTCCCAAATCTTACTAATTTTATGAACCACAACACGCTCAATTCTGGCATCAACAAGAGCAGGATTCTGTCTCAATTGTTCAGAGATTCCTAGTTGATTCATTAAAATTTCAAACTTACTTGACATTCATTTTCCTCACATTATTCTCTTACTATTTTACCATAATTAAAGAAAATATATGACTAGTACCATTCCTTAAGCACTGCCAGTTTATACAAATTTGTTCCGTAAACAAAAAAGAAGACTCTCAGAATCTCCTTAGTAAATAAAAAAAGATACCCTTAAGTATCCTCGTAATCAATCGGGAAGACAGGATTCGAACCTGCGACACCTTGGTCCCAAACCAAGTACTCTACCAAGCTGAGCTACTTCCCGC
>NZ_JBJUSF010000037.1:0-14367 GCF_046098195.1 Streptococcus sp. ST14 | reverse complement strand
ATCAAAAAAGAAAGGACGAAATTTGTCCTTTCTCGAGCTTAGCTTTTCATCAACCCACTACAGTTGACAAAGAGCCAAAATTTTGTATAATAGGAATTGAAGTTAAATTAGATGCTAAAAATTTGTAATTAAGAAGGAGGGATTCGTCATGTTGGTATTCCAAATGCGTAATGTAGATAAAACATCTACTGTTTTGAAACAGACTAAAAACAGTGATTACTCAGATAAATAAATACGTTAGATTAATTCCTACCAGTGACTAATCTTATGACTTTTTAAACAGATAACTAAAATTACAAACAAATCGTTTAACTTCTGTATTTGTTTATAGATGTAATCACTTCAGGAGAGATTACATGAACAAAAATATAAAATATTCTCAAAACTTTTTAACGAGTGAAAAAGTACTCAACCAAATAATAAAACAATTGAATTTAAAAGAAACCGATACCGTTTACGAAATTGGAACAGGTAAAGGGCATTTAACGACGAAACTGGCTAAAATAAGTAAACAGGTAACGTCTATTGAATTAGACAGTCATCTATTCAACTTATCGTCAGAAAAATTAAAACTGAATACTCGTGTCACTTTAATTCACCAAGATATTCTACAGTTTCAATTCCCTAACAAACAGAGGTATAAAATTGTTGGGAATATTCCTTACCATTTAAGCACACAAATTATTAAAAAAGTGGTTTTTGAAAGCCGTGCGTCTGACATCTATCTGATTGTTGAAGAAGGATTCTACAAGCGTACCTTGGATATTCACCGAACACTAGGGTTGCTCTTGCACACTCAAGTCTCGATTCAGCAATTGCTTAAGCTGCCAGCGGAATGCTTTCATCCTAAACCAAAAGTAAACAGTGTCTTAATAAAACTTACCCGCCATACCACAGATGTTCCAGATAAATATTGGAAGCTATATACGTACTTTGTTTCAAAATGGGTCAATCGAGAATATCGTCAACTGTTTACTAAAAATCAGTTTCATCAAGCAATGAAACACGCCAAAGTAAACAATTTAAGTACCATTACTTATGAGCAAGTATTGTCTATTTTTAATAGTTATCTATTATTTAACGGGAGGAAATAATTCTATGAGTCGCTTTTTTAAATTTGGAAAGTTACACGTTACTAAAGGGAATGGAGATAAATTATTAGATATACTACTGACAGCTTCCAAGAAGCTAAAGAGGTCCCTAGCGCCTACGGGGAATTTGTATCGATAAGGGGTACAAATTCCCACTAAGCGCTCGGGACCCCTTGTAGGAAAATGTCCTAAGTGGGATATCTGTCAACTGGTATGGTTGACTAAAAATACTTCCTACGAAAATGTAGGGGGTATTTTTTTACGAAAAAATACAATCGATTCTTAAAAAGAAAAATTTTTGATTGGCAAAACCATAACAAGTTCGTTTTAGGGTTTTGATTTTGCGATTGATGCCTTCTAAAGGACCATTAGAGTATTCAAATTTAGCGCTATTTAAGACATATTTTCTGTTTTGACGAAGGGTTTGAATAGCAGTATCCATTTCTGTATTGGTTTTTTGGTAGTCTAAGATGGTTGACTCTAGTAATTCACTATTGCGCTCGTTTAGGGCTTTCGTGATATCTTGGTAAGTTTGGTATACTTCAGCGAACTTGGAAAATTTACTAGTAATGAGATCAACAGCATTTTGGCGAGTCATATATTGTTTAACGCCGCGAAGAAAAACTACTTCTTCAGGGTGAAGATCTTCAGCTTTTTTATGGAATAGCTTCCAATGTGACTTCATAATTTTATATTCTTGGCTCTGTTTATCAAGTTGCTTTAGGATAGAGATACGACAATTGTCCAAAGCGCGACCAGCTAATTGTACAAGGTGGAAGCGATCAATAATGATATTGGCATTAGGGAAAAGGCGATAGATAAAACTTTGATATTGAGCATTTAAATCAATTACAACTGATTGAACGCATTCGCGTTCGGCTTTTGAATAACGACTTTCAAAATAATCAACAATGGTAGGTGATAGACGATCCTGTAACTTTGTGACAATTTGGTGGGTTTCAGCGTCACAACAGATAAAGGACATCACAGACTTAATTGAACGAAACTCGTCAAAACATAGATGCTTAGGCAACTTAGCCACACGATAGTGTGGTTCCATGCGCTCTAAGATTGTTCGACGAACACTGCTAGGAGAGCAGTGACACATTTCAGCAATAAGCTGACCAGATAAGCCTTTACGAGCTAAAAGCATGATTTGATTTTTGAGATCACTGGATAAGGTTTGATTTTCTTTGGTTAAATTAGTAATAGCACCAAAAGTAGTATGGCATGATTTACATTTATAGCGTTGTTTACGAAGCTCTAGTTCATATCTTCTCCCATTTAAACTTGCCAGTCGTACATGAGTTTTGCGAAAGCCATCCTTATTAACTGTGGGAAAGCCACAGTTACGACAACGATTAATCGGATAAGAAAGAGTAGCTGTTATTAGCGTTATATACTCTTTAACAGAATCGTTGTTGTGTTCAGCTTCTTCAACAGAAATAATTTTAATATTTTTATCTTTAATTCCAAGAATATTTAGGATAGAATCATTATGGGACATTTGTTTAACCTTCTTTCATGATTTTTGTGGTGAATTGATTGTATAACGAGGGGACAGCAAATGTCCTCTTTTTTGTATAAAAAAATCTGGCATGGAATCTCTATCCATACCAGAAAGTGTATACCCCAAAAAAATAACTCAAATACAAATTCATTGAATATAGAGAGGAGAACATTTTTATGAATTTTGGACAAAACCTTTATAACTGGTTTCTATCAAACGCTCAATCACTGGTGCTTTTAGCAATCGTTGTGATTGGCTTGTATCTTGGCTTCAAGCGTGAGTTTAGCAAACTGATTGGCTTTTTAATTATTGCGATTATTGCGGTTGGCTTAGTCTTCAACGCTGCTGGAGTAAAAGACATTTTACTAGAGCTATTCAATCGCATTATTGGTGCTTAAATAAAACCGTTCTTTTGTGGAATATAAGTGGTTTTCTTATGTTCCGCAAAGGAATGGTACACCAAACGAAGTGCGGTAGGGATTTTTGAATCTCTACAAAGAAAGGACGTGAATATATGGACGATATGCAAGTCTATATTGCGAATTTAGGCAAATACAATGAGGGCGAATTGGTCGGTGCGTGGTTTACCTTTCCCATTGACTTTGAGGAAGTCAAAGAGAAAATCGGCTTGAATGATGAATATGAGGAATACGCCATTCATGACTACGAGTTACCCTTTACGGTTGACGAATACACTTCCATTGGCGAACTCAATCGACTATGGGAAATGGTATCGGAATTACCCGAAGAATTACAATCGGAGCTATCTGCTCTGCTCACTCATTTTTCAAGCATTGAAGAACTAAGCGAACATCAAGAGGATATTATCATTCATTCCGATTGTGATGATATGTATGACGTGGCACGCTACTACATTGAAGAAACGGGTGCTTTAGGCGAAGTACCAGCTAGTCTTCAAAACTATATTGATTATCAAGCCTATGGTCGGGATTTAGACCTTTCAGGAACGTTTATCTCAACCAATCATGGGATTTTTGAAATCGTCTATTAAATCTGTCGGTACATTACTACTGGCAGATTTTCTATTTTACGGGGTGGCTCAATCAGCTACCCCTATTTTTTATGAAAGGATTGATTACATGAAGAAAATACGAAGCTATACCAGTATCTGGTCTGTGGAAAAGGTACTGTATTCTATCAATGATTTTAGACTTCCGTTTCCCATAACCTTTACGCAAATGACATGGTTTGTCGTGTCACTCTTTGCAGTGATGATACTTGGCAACTTGCCCCCTCTTTCTATGATAGAGGGAGCATTTCTCAAATACTTTGGGATTCCTGTGGCTTTCACATGGTTTATGTCTACAAAAACTTTTGATGGTAAAAAGCCTTATGGATTTTTGAAGTCTGTCATTGCTTATGCACTGCGACCAAAGCTGACCTATGCAGGAAAAAAGTAACGCTTGGCAGAAACCAGCCACAAGAAGCCATTACAGCAGTTAGGAGTGAATTTTATGGCATATCCAATTAAATACATTGAAAACAATCTCGTCTGGAATAAAGACGGGGAATGTTATGCTTACTATGAGCTTGTTCCTTACAATTACTCATTTCTAAGTCCAGAACAGAAAATACAAGTGCATGATTCTTTCAGACAGCTTATCGCACAAAATCGTGATGGCAAAATTCATGCTTTACAAATCAGTACAGAATCCAGCATACGTTCTGCACAAGAGCGTTCCAAAAATGAAGTCACTGGCAAGCTCAAAGCGGTTGCCTATGACAAAATCGACCAACAGACAGACGCTTTAATATCCATGATTGGCGAAAATCAAGTGAACTACCGTTTCTTTATCGGCTTTAAGTTGCTTCTCAACGATCAGGAGTTTTCTATGAAAAGTCTTACCGTTGAAGCAAAAAATGCTTTGTCTGATTTTGTCTATGATGTGAACCATAAGCTGATGGGCGATTTTGTTAGTATGAGTAATGATGAAATCCTGCGTTTTCAGAAGATGGAAAAGCTCTTAGAAAATAAAATCTCTCGTCGTTTCAAAATCCGCAGGTTAGATAAGGACGACTTCGGCTATCTGATTGAACACCTTTACGGACAGACAGGCACTGCCTATGAAGAGTATGAGTACCATCTATCAAAGAAAAAGCTGGATAATGAAACGCTGATTAAATACTATGACTTGATTAAGCCTACTCGCTGTTTGGTGGAAGAAAAACAGCGATATTTGAAAATCCAGCAGGAAGATGAAACCGTCTATGTAGCTTACTTTACCATTAACAGCATTGTCGGAGAACTGGACTTCCCGTCCTCTGAAATCTTCTACTACCAGCAACAGCAATTTACATTCCCGATTGATACGTCAATGAATGTGGAAATTGTAGCGAATCGTAAAGCCCTATCTACTGTCCGCAATAAAAAGAAAGAACTGAAAGACTTGGATAACCACGCTTGGCAAAGTGATAATGAAACCAGCTCCAATGTGGCGGAAGCTCTGGAAAGTGTGAATGAGCTGGAAACCAATTTAGACCAAAGCAAGGAATCTATGTACAAGCTGTCTTATGTGGTAAGGGTATCAGCAAATGATCTTGACGAACTCAAACGTCGTTGTAATGAAGTGAAAGATTTTTATGACGATTTAAGCGTAAAACTGGTACGACCATTTGGGGATATGCTCGGCTTACATGAAGAATTTTTACCTGCCAGCAAGCGTTATATGAATGATTATATTCAATACGTGACCTCTGATTTCCTCGCTGGTTTAGGTTTTGGTGCTACTCAAATGCTGGGGGAAAATGAGGGGATTTATGTTGGCTACAGCTTAGATACTGGACGCAATGTCTATCTGAAACCTGCTCTTGCCAGTCAAGGGGTTAAGGGTTCAGTAACCAATGCGTTAGCGTCGGCTTTTGTTGGTTCGCTGGGTGGTGGTAAATCCTTTGCGAATAACCTTATCGTCTATTATGCGGTGCTTTATGGGGCACAAGCAGTGATTGTAGACTCAAAAGCAGAACGTGGCAGATGGAAAGAAACCTTGCCAGAGATTTCCCATGAAATCAATATCGTCACTCTGACTTCTGATGAGAAAAACAAAGGCTTACTTGACCCTTATGTGATTATGAAAAATCCCAAAGATTCTGAATCACTGGCTATTGATATTCTGACATTCCTTACGGGGATTTCCTCTCGTGATGGGGAACGCTTCCCAATCCTTAGAAAAGCCATTCGTGCAGTAACCAATAGTGAAGTACGAGGGTTGATGAAAGTGATTGAGGAATTACGGGTTGAGAATACGCCACTAAGTACCAGTATAGCCGACCATATCGAAAGTTTTACAGACTATGACTTTGCACATTTATTATTCAGTAATGGTTATGTGGAGCAGTCTATCAGCTTAGAAAAACAACTGAACATTATACAGGTTGCGGACTTGGTACTTCCCGACAAGGAAACTTCCTTTGAGGAATATACCACTATGGAGCTTTTATCCGTTGCTATGCTGATTGTCATTAGTACCTTTGCTTTAGACTTTATCCATACAGACCGAAGCATTTTCAAGATTGTAGATTTAGACGAAGCATGGAGCTTTTTACAGGTAGCACAAGGAAAAACACTATCTATGAAGCTGGTTCGGGCTGGTCGTGCTATGAACGCTGGGGTATATTTCGTGACCCAAAATACAGACGACCTCTTAGATGAAAAACTGAAAAATAACCTCGGCTTAAAATTTGCATTTCGTTCCACTGACCTTAACGAGATTAAAAAGACCTTAGCCTTTTTTGGTGTAGACCCAGAGGACGAAAACAATCAGAAGCGATTGCGTGATTTGGAAAACGGGCAATGCCTTATCAGTGATTTATATGGTCGTGTCGGTGTGATACAGTTCCACCCTGTATTTGAAGAACTGCTCCATGCCTTTGATACCAGACCACCTGTGCGAAAAGAGGTGTAAATGTGAAACCATCAATAGTAAACAGAATAAAATCAAACTGGACGCTGAAACGTCTAGGTAAAGTGGCAATGACAGTGGCTTTCACACTTGTGATTGCCATTTTTCTTTTAGCCATGCTGGGAACGGTGGTTCAAGCTGCGGGCTTGGTAGATGATACGGTCAATGTGGCAAATGAATACAGCCGATACCCACTTGAAAACTATCAACTGGATTTTTATGTGGATAATAGCTGGGGCTGGCTTCCGTGGAACTGGTCGGACGGGATTGGAAAACAGGTCATGTATGGACTATATGCCATTACCAATTTTATTTGGACAATCAGTTTGTATGTTTCCAATGCGACAGGTTACTTAGTACAGGAAGCCTATTCCTTAGACTTCATTTCCGCTACAGCAGATTCCATTGGTAAGAATATGCAGACCTTAGCTGGTGTGAGTGCAAACGGATTTTCAACAGAGGGTTTCTATGTTGGATTCCTCTTACTCTTGATTTTGGTTCTTGGGGTTTATGTTGCCTATACGGGACTGATAAAGAGAGAAACCACAAAGGCAATTCATGCCATTATGAATTTTGTGCTGGTGTTTATCCTATCGGCTTCCTTTATTGCCTACGCTCCCGACTACATTAAAAAAATCAATGACTTTTCACCAGACATCAGTAATGCCAGTTTATCACTTGGCACGAAGATTGTCATGCCCCATTCCGATAGTCAAGGCAAGGACAGCGTGGACTTAATCAGAGATAGCCTGTTTTCCATACAGGTTCAGCAACCGTGGCTACTGCTTCAATACAACAGTTCAGACATTGAAAGTATCGGTATTGACCGTGTGGAAAGCCTGCTCTCCACCAGCCCAGATTCCAACAATGGCGAAGACAGAGAAAAAATTGTTGCGGAAGAAATTGAAGACAGAAGCAATACCAATCTAACCATTACAAAGACCATTAACCGTTTAGGTACAGTCTTCTTCCTATTTGTCTTCAATATTGGGATTTCCATATTTGTATTCCTATTAACAGGAATCATGATTTTCTCGCAGGTACTTTTTATCATCTATGCTATGTTTCTGCCTGTGAGCTTTATTTTAAGCATGATTCCATCATTTGATGGTATGTCAAAACGAGCCATAACAAAGCTCTTTAATACCATTTTGACACGAGCTGGAATCACATTGATTATTACGACAGCATTTAGTATTTCAACCATGCTCTATACCTTATCGGCTGGTTATCCGTTCTTTTTGATTGCTTTTCTACAGATTGTGACCTTTGCAGGAATCTACTTCAAGCTGGGCGATTTAATGAGTATGTTTTCTCTACAGAGTAACGATTCTCAAAGTGTGGGAAGTCGTGTGATGAGAAAACCTCGTATGCTTATGCACGCTCACATGCACCGTCTACAGCGGAAACTTGGACGTTCCATGACTACTCTAGGGGCTGGGTCTGCCATTGTTACAGGTAAAAAAGGACAGTCGGGTTCGGGGAGTTCTGCAAGGACACAAGCAGATCACTCCCGACCAGACGGAAAGGAAAAATCAACACTTGGAAAACGTATCGGTCAAACCATCGGTACAGTAGCTGATACCAAAGACAGAATGGTAGACACTGCTAGTGGTTTGAAAGAACAGGTTAAAGATTTGCCGACCAATGCAAGATATGCAGTATATCAAGGAAAATCCAAAGTAAAAGAGAATGTCCGTGATTTAACCAGTAGTATTTCTCAAACCAAAGCGGACAGAGCCAGTGGACGCAAGGAACAGCAGGAACAAAGGCGAAAAACCATTGCGAAGCGTCGCTCTGAAATGGAACAGGTCAAACAGAAAAAACAGCCTGCTTCTTCTGTTCATGAAAGACCGACTACAAGACAAGAACAATATCATGATGAACAGACCTCAAAACAGTCTAATATTCAGACTTCATATAAGGAATCTCAACAAGCCAAACAAGAGCGTCCAGCAGTTAAGTCCGATTTTTCAAGTCCAAAAGTGGAACGCCAAGGCAATACCGTTCAAGAAAAAACCGTTCAAAAGCCAGCAACTTCAACCACTACAGCAGATAGAACTTCACAACGTCCAATCACAAAAGAACGTCCGTCTACTGTTCAAAGAGTACCACTACAAAATACAAGAAGTAGACCACCAATCAAAACCGCCACCATTAAGAAAGTCGGTAAGAAACCATGAAGTTGAAAACTTTAGTGATTGGTGGTTCTGGATTATTCTTGATGGTCTTCTCACTGCTTCTGTTTGTTGCCATTTTATTTTCAGATGAACAGGACAGCGGAATTTCCAATATTCATTATGGAGGTGTGAATGTTTCCGCAGAAGTGCTGGCTCATAAGCCTATGGTAGAAAAATATGCCAAAGAATATGGCGTTGAAGAATATGTCAACATACTTCTTGCGATTATACAGGTGGAATCGGGCGGTACTGCGGAAGATGTTATGCAGTCCTCGGAATCCCTCGGTCTTCCACCTAATTCATTGAGTACAGAAGAATCCATTAAGCAAGGTGTGAAGTATTTCAGTGAATTATTAGCCAGTAGCGAAAGGCTCAGTGTAGATTTAGAATCGGTTATCCAGTCCTACAATTATGGTGGTGGTTTCTTAGGGTATGTGGCTAATCGTGGAAATAAATATACCTTTGAACTGGCTCAAAGTTTCTCAAAAGAGTATTCAGGTGGCGAAAAAGTGTCTTACCCCAATCCCATAGCCATACCTATCAATGGGGGCTGGCGATACAACTATGGCAATATGTTTTATGTGCAACTGGTAACGCAGTATCTTGTCACAACAGAGTTTGATGATGATACGGTACAAGCCATCATGGACGAAGCACTGAAATATGAGGGCTGGCGATACGTTTACGGTGGAGCTTCCCCGACTACTTCTTTTGATTGTAGCGGACTGACACAATGGACGTATGGAAAAGCTGGAATTAACTTACCACGAACCGCACAACAGCAATATGATGTGACCCAGCATATCCCACTATCGGAAGCACAAGCTGGCGATTTGGTTTTCTTTCATTCTACCTATAACGCTGGCTCTTATATTACTCATGTTGGGATATACCTTGGCAATAACCGTATGTTTCATGCAGGCGACCCAATCGGTTATGCCGACTTAACAAGCCCCTACTGGCAACAGCATTTAGTGGGAGCAGGACGAATCAAACAATGAGAAAGGAAGATTTAATGATGAAATTTAGAAAAAATCAGAATAAAGAAAAACAGATACCAAAGGAAAAGAAACCTCGTGTCTACTATAAGGTCAATCCTCATAAAAAGGTTGTGATTGCCTTGTGGGTACTTTTAGGGCTTAGTTTCAGCTTTGCGATATTCAAGCACTTTACAGCTATAGATACTCATACTATTCACGAAACAACTATCATAGAAAAGGAATACGTTGATACTCATCATGTAGAAAATTTTGTAGAGAACTTTGCGAAAGTCTACTATTCATGGGAGCAATCCGATAAGTCCATTGATAATCGAATGGAAAGTCTAAAAGGCTATCTGACAGATGAACTTCAAGCTCTCAATGTTGATACAGTACGCAAAGATATTCCTGTATCGTCTTCTGTAAGAGGATTTCAGATATGGACGGTAGAGCCAACTGGCGACAATGAGTTTAATGTAACCTACAGTGTAGACCAGCTCATTACAGAGGGAGAAAATACAAAGACCGTCCACTCTGCTTATATAGTGAGTGTCTATGTAGATGGTTCTGGAAATATGGTACTGGTTAAGAATCCGACCATTACCAACATACCTAAGAAATCAAGTTATAAACCAAAAGCCATTGAAAGTGAGGGGACGGTTGATTCCATTACAACCAATGAAATCAATGAGTTTTTAACGACGTTCTTCAAGCTCTATCCTACAGCGACAGCCAGTGAACTTTCCTACTATGTGAATGACGGGATATTAAAACCAATCGGAAAAGAGTACATCTTTCAAGAACTGGTAAATCCTATTCACAATCGTAAGGATAATCAAGTCACGGTATCGCTGACAGTGGAGTATATCGACCAGCAGACCAAAGCAACGCAGGTATCTCAATTTGATTTGGTACTTGAAAAGAACGGGAGTAATTGGAAGATTATAGAATAACAAATATTGGTACATTATTACAGCTATTTTGTAATCACGTACTCTCTTTGATAAAAAATTGGAGATTCCTTGACAAATATGCTCTTACGTGCTATTATTTAAGTATCTATTTAAAAGGAGTTAATAAATATGCGGCAAGGTATTCTTAAATAAACTGTCAATTTGATAGTGGGAACAAATAATTGGATGTCCTTTTTTAGGAGGGCTTAGTTTTTTGTACCCAGTTTAAGAATACCTTTATCATGTGATTCTAAAGTATCCAGAGAATATCTGTATGCTTTGTATACCTATGGTTATGCATAAAAATCCCAGTGATAAAAGTATTTATCACTGGGATTTTTATGCCCTTTTGGGTTTTTGAATGGAGGAAAATCACATGAAAATTATTAATATTGGAGTTTTAGCTCATGTTGATGCAGGAAAAACTACCTTAACAGAAAGCTTATTATATAACAGTGGAGCGATTACAGAATTAGGAAGCGTGGACAAAGGTACAACGAGGACGGATAATACGCTTTTAGAACGTCAGAGAGGAATTACAATTCAGACAGGAATAACCTCTTTTCAGTGGGAAAATACGAAGGTGAACATCATAGACACGCCAGGACATATGGATTTCTTAGCAGAAGTATATCGTTCATTATCAGTTTTAGATGGGGCAATTCTACTGATTTCTGCAAAAGATGGCGTACAAGCACAAACTCGTATATTATTTCATGCACTTAGGAAAATGGGGATTCCCACAATCTTTTTTATCAATAAGATTGACCAAAATGGAATTGATTTATCAACGGTTTATCAGGATATTAAAGAGAAACTTTCTGCCGAAATTGTAATCAAACAGAAGGTAGAACTGTATCCTAATATGTGTGTGACGAACTTTACCGAATCTGAACAATGGGATACGGTAATAGAGGGAAACGATGACCTTTTAGAGAAATATATGTCCGGTAAATCATTAGAAGCATTGGAACTCGAACAAGAGGAAAGCATAAGATTTCAGAATTGTTCTCTGTTCCCTGTTTATCACGGAAGTGCAAAAAACAATATAGGGATTGATAACCTTATAGAAGTGATTACGAATAAATTTTATTCATCAACACATCGAGGTCCGTCTGAACTTTGCGGAAATGTTTTCAAAATTGAATATACAAAAAAAAGACAACGTCTTGCATATATACGCCTTTATAGTGGCGTACTGCATTTGCGAGATTCGGTTAGAATATCGGAAAAGGAAAAAATAAAAATTACAGAAATGTATACTTCAATAAATGGTGAATTATGTAAAATCGATAAGGCTTATTCCGGGGAAATTGTTATTTTGCAGAATGAGTTTTTGAAGTTAAATAGTGTTCTTGGAGATACAAAACTATTGCCACAGAGAAAAAAGATTGAAAATCCGCACCCTCTACTACAAACAACTGTTGAACCGAGTAAACCTGAACAGAGAGAAATGTTGCTTGATGCCCTTTTGGAAATCTCAGATAGTGATCCGCTTCTACGATATTACGTGGATTCTACGACACATGAAATTATACTTTCTTTCTTAGGGAAAGTACAAATGGAAGTGATTAGTGCACTGTTGCAAGAAAAGTATCATGTGGAGATAGAACTAAAAGAGCCTACAGTCATTTATATGGAGAGACCGTTAAAAAATGCAGAATATACCATTCACATCGAAGTGCCGCCAAATCCTTTCTGGGCTTCCATTGGTTTATCTGTATCACCGCTTCCGTTGGGAAGTGGAATGCAGTATGAGAGCTCGGTTTCTCTTGGATACTTAAATCAATCGTTTCAAAATGCAGTTATGGAAGGGATACGCTATGGCTGTGAACAAGGATTGTATGGTTGGAATGTGACGGACTGTAAAATCTGTTTTAAGTATGGCTTATACTATAGCCCTGTTAGTACCCCAGCAGATTTTCGGATGCTTGCTCCTATTGTATTGGAACAAGTCTTAAAAAAAGCTGGAACAGAATTGTTAGAGCCATATCTTAGTTTTAAAATTTATGCGCCACAGGAATATCTTTCACGAGTATACAACGATGCTCCTAAATATTGTGCGAACATCGTAGACACTCAATTGAAAAATAATGAGGTCATTCTTAGTGGAGAAATCCCTGCTCGGTGTATTCAAGAATATCGTAGTGATTTAACTTTCTTTACAAATGGACGTAGTGTTTGTTTAACAGAGTTAAAAGGGTACCATGTTACTACCGGTGAACCTGTTTGCCAGCCCCGTCGTCCAAATAGTCGGATAGATAAAGTACGATATATGTTCAATAAAATAACTTAGTGTATTTTATGTTGTTATATAAATATGGTTTCTTGTTAAATAGATAAAGTCCGTATAATTGTGTAAAAGTAAAAAGGCCATATAACAGTCCTTTTACGGTACAATGTTTTTAACGACAAAAACATACCCAGGAGGACTTTTACATGACCCAAGTACATTTTACACTGAAAAGCGAAGAGATTCAAAGCATTATTGAATATTCTAAAGAGATTGGTTGTTCTGAAATGTTTTTAATAACTGATAAAGGTAATCCTAGAGCTTGCCATGTATATGAAAAATTAGGTGGTAAAAATGATTATAAAGATGAAATAGTATATGTATATGATTATGAAAAAGGTGATAAATAAATGAATATAGTTGAAAATGAAATATGTATAAGAACTTTAATAGATGATGATTTTCCTTTGATGTTAAAATGGTTAACTGATGAAAGAGTATTAGAATTTTATGGTGGTAGAGATAAAAAATATACATTAGAATCATTAAAAAAACATTATACAGAGCCTTGGGAAGATGAAGTTTTTAGAGTAATTATTGAATATAACAATGTTCCTATTGGATATGGACAAATATATAAAATGTATGATGAGTTATATACTGATTATCATTATCCAAAAACTGATGAGATAGTCTATGGTATGGATCAATTTATAGGAGAGCCAAATTATTGGAGTAAAGGAATTGGTACAAGATATATTAAATTGATTTTTGAATTTTTGAAAAAAGAAAGAAATGCTAATGCAGTTATTTTAGACCCTCATAAAAATAATCCAAGAGCAATAAGGGCATACCAAAAATCTGGTTTTAGAATTATTGAAGATTTGCCAGAACATGAATTACACGAGGGCAAAAAAGAAGATTGTTATTTAATGGAATATAGATATGATGATAATGCCACAAATGTTAAGGCAATGAAATATTTAATTGAGCATTACTTTGATAATTTCAAAGTAGATAGTATTGAAATAATCGGTAGTGGTTATGATAGTGTGGCATATTTAGTTAATAATGAATACATTTTTAAAACAAAATTTAGTACTAATAAGAAAAAAGGTTATGCAAAAGAAAAAGCAATATATAATTTTTTAAATACAAATTTAGAAACTAATGTAAAAATTCCTAATATTGAATATTCGTATATTAGTGATGAATTATCTATACTAGGTTATAAAGAAATTAAAGGAACTTTTTTAACACCAGAAATTTATTCTACTATGTCAGAAGAAGAACAAAATTTGTTAAAACGAGATATTGCCAGTTTTTTAAGACAAATGCACGGTTTAGATTATACAGATATTAGTGAATGTACTATTGATAATAAACAAAATGTATTAGAAGAGTATATATTGTTGCGTGAAACGATAAAGTCCGTATAATTGTGTAAAAGTAAAAAGGCCATATAACAGTCCTTTTACGGTACAATGTTTTTAACGACAA
>NZ_JBJUSF010000036.1:0-15405 GCF_046098195.1 Streptococcus sp. ST14 | reverse complement strand
ATCATCATAAGTTAATTTCATAATAAAAACACCCCAAAAGTTAGATTTTTTCTGTCTAACTTTTGGGGTGCAGTTCAAATTGACGGATACGTTTTTTTAGAGAGATAACTTTTAAAGTGTTTCTAAGAGTTCTTGCATCTGAACATCATCTGGAATCAGTTTTAAATATGCTTCGGCTTGTACTTTGGCATTTTCATAATAACCCAATTCACGCAAGAGATAAGTATATTGCTCCAGAAACTCTGGATTGTCCTTGAGGTCAGATGACAATTCTTGATAGAACTCATAAGCCTTATCTAAATCCTCGATTTCCTGGTAAGAACGGGCAATCATCCACTTGGTCAAGAGATTTTCAGGTTCTTGACTTTGGAGAGCGATAATGTCCTCAAACCGCTCTTGTTCCATATAAATGGTTGCAAGGCGAAGGAATATTTCTTCTGTATCCTCTGCATCTTCTTTAGCAGTAAGGAGAAACTGCTCAGCACTACTAGGATCATGTAATTCATACGAAAACTGAGAAGCAGCTAGTAAGAGCCGAGTTTCAAATGGATTTTTCTCCAAACCTTGTTTAACGATACGAAGGGCCTCTTCCACCTGATGTTCCTTGTGCAAGGCTTGACTATAACCATATTCATATCCTTCAAAATCAGGTGAAATCGTATCAATTTGCTTAAAGTAAAGAACAGATTTTTGATACTCTTCTTGGTCAAAGTAAAGGCTAGCCAGTTCAAAGGCAGTTTGGTCATCGTATTCTAGTTCTAAGGCTTTTTCTAAGAATTCAGTTGCAGCTTCAAACTTACCTAACTGAGCATAAGCGTAGCCAATTCGCTGATAGGTTGAGACACCCGTTTGTTCATAGATGGAGCGATTGTCTAATTGAGCATAACCCTGAATAGCTTCCTGATAATTTCCTAACTCACTATCCAACTCAGCCAAACCAAGAACTAATAAGACATCATCTGAGTAATTTAAGGCTTTCAGTAACTTTTCACGCGCTACATCTGTCAATCCTTCCAACTGATAGAGGTCAGCCTTCAAGGCCAAAGCCGACACGTACCAGTCACTTTCGGGTGTGATTTCCTCAAGGTAAGCAAAGGCTTCCTCAACATTGCCATCCTCACTAGCAATACTTGCTAAATTCAGATTCACTTCTGAAAATTCTGTAACGATTTTTTGGTAAATTTCTTTAGCTTGAGGATAAAAGCCAATTCCCTCTAAATAGCTTGCTAGTTCGTAAAGAACTTCACTTGAATCTGTTTCGAGGGCTTTGTGAAAATAATGATCTGCTTTGGTTAAATCCTGTTCATCCAAAGCCTGGAGCATGCGTTGACTATTGTTCACTCTTGATTTCCTCCCCTTCTTCTTCATACAGACCGCTGACTTTTTTATACCAGTTAAAGATAGCTGAGATAACGACCTTAGCAGAAGCATAGACAGGAATTCCCAGCAAAACTCCCCAAATACCAAACATAGAACCAGAAGTTAGGAGAACAAAGAGAACATTGATCGGATGGATGTTTAGCTGACTACCTAAAATAAGTGGAGAAACGAAGCGACCTTCAATCGTTTGTTCAACAATAAAGACAATAATCACTTTCAAAAGCATCACAGGTCCCGCTATTAAGCCCAAAACTAAAGCAGGCAACATCGCTAGAAAACTACCTAGATAAGGTACTAGATTGAGGATACCAGCCGTAATCCCCAGGGTCACAGCATATCTGAGACCAATAATCTTAAAGAAGATAATAAACATAATTGCCACGATAATAGCAACAGTAACCTGTCCTCTAACGTAGTTTGACAACTGTTTATTGACATCTGACAAAACTTGTCCAACAGGTTCTTTTAACTTGTTTGGGATGAATTTAGTTAGGTAATCTCGCAAGCCTTTCCCATCTCTCAAAAGATAAAAGAGCATGAATGGTACGATAATAACCGCTACAATGACCTGGGAAACACTACTGATAAAGGCGCTGACCCAGTTAACGGCTTGAGAAGAGATTTTGCTGGCCCACAGGGTAGCTTCACTAGAAACATTGGAAAGAACCTGCTCCAACTGTGGTCTAAAATCATCTGGCAAACGTTTGGTTACAAGATCATTGATGACACGGTCAGCATCTTCGAGGTATGTCGGTACATTTTTCGCAAAAGTTAAGACTTGGCGTTGGAGATTTGGAATTGCGACTGCCAGACCCCAAATGATAAAAAGTCCAATGATGACAAATACAATACTGATGGCAAGTACACGATTGATCTTGTGTTTCTCCATCCAGTCAACAATCGGATTGAGGAGGTAATAAAGTAAACCAGATAAAATAACTGGCAACATGACAACTCCTAGAAAATCCAAAACCGGTAAAAAGATAAAACTAATCTTACTTAGAATGAAAAGATTCAAGCCCAGTAACAAGGTCACTAAGAATACAGTAATAGCTTTATTATCTAAAAACCACTTGAAGAACCAAGATAGGCTAAAATGTTTCTCTTTATGTTCCATAAATACATCCTTTCTGTCATTCTCTCATTATACCATTTTTAGACTAAAATAACTCTTTTTTAAAGTGCTTACATGGATGAATCTGATGCTTCATGACTGCCATTTTGTGGTATAATGAACTTATCATTATTAAGAGGTATGGACATGAAAGAAACTGTTTATTTTGGAACTTACACTCGTCGCTTATCTAAAGGGATTTACAAGGCAGATTTTGATACAGAAACAGGCCAGCTTGCAAATCTTGAACTCTTTGCTGCTGAACCAAGTCCGACCTACCTTGCCTTTGACCAACAGCAACACTTATACACTGTAGGGAGCCAGGATGGCTTAGGTGGAATCGCTGCTTACAAGACAGATGGCGCTTTGCTAAATCATGTGGTTGAAGAAGGCGCTCCCCATTGTTATGTGGCAGTGGATGAAAAGCGTGGTCTCGTTTATGGGGCCAACTATCATAAAGGTCAAGTTCTCGTTTATAAACGTCAAACGGATGGTAGCCTCATCCAAACAGATCTAGATCAGCATAGTGGACAAGGTCCTCATGAAAACCAAACTTCCCCACATGTACACTTTACGGATCTAACACCTGACCAGTACCTCGTCACCTGTGATCTAGGTACGGATGAAGTAACGACCTACGATGTTAGTTCAGAAGGAAAACTAAGTAAACTCTACACTTATCACAGCCAAGCTGGAGCAGGTGCTCGCCACATCGTTTTCCACCATCACTATAAGATTGCCTATCTCATCTGCGAACTTAATAGCACGATAGAGGTCTTGATTTATGATGGAGTTGGTGAATTTGAACGCATGCAAGTTATTTCAACCATACCAGATGGATACGAAGGCTTTAATGCTACTGCTGCCATTCGTCTTTCGAAAGATGGCAAATACCTCTATGCATCCAACCGAGGTCATGATTCCATTGCAGTCTATACAATCCTCGCTGATGGTAGCTTGGAATTATTAGAGATTGTACCAAGCCATGGTAAAAATCCACGTGATTTCGACCTAACTCCTGATCAAGAGTTTCTCATCGCTGTTCATCAAGATTCTGATAACGCAACCGTCTTTAAGCGCAATCCTAAAAGTGGTCGTCTTGCTGAGCTTTCTAACGACTTCCATGTCCCTGAAGGAGTCTGCATCAACTTTCCACATTAAAAAAAATGAACTTGAGTTTCAAGTTCATTTTTTTATAGTCTATTTCCGACATTGATACGGTTGATAGCACGTTGCAATGCGATTTTTGCACGACGTTCTTGGTCAATCAAATGCTTGTCATGGGCTTCTTCGATTTCTCGTTCAGCTCGAAGTTTCGCGCGTTCTGCACGACTGATATCGATATCACGAGCACGCTCTGCTGAGTCTGCTACAATGGTAATGATATCATTAGCAATCTCGATAATTCCTCCGTTCACTGCAATCCAGTTCACATGAGTATCATCATCGATACGTTTTACCTTCACTTCATCAACCGCAAGAACCGCAATCATATTTTCATGTCGTGGCAAGATCCCCATCTCACCATCCAGAGTTCGTACCGATACAAAGCTGGCATGGTGATCATAGACGAGGCCATCTGGTGTCACGATCTGGACAGTTAAATGAGCCATAGATCACCTCTTAAAATCCCATTTTCTCTGCCTTAGCAATGACGTCTTCGATTGAACCGACACCACGGAAGGCATCTTCTGGTAGCTGGTCATGTTTTCCTTCAAGGATTTCCTTAAAGCCACGAACTGTTTCCGCTACTGGCACATAAGAACCAGGTTGACCAGTAAATTGTTCTGCAACGTTAAAGTTTTGAGACAAGAAGAACTGGATACGACGGGCACGAGCAACCAAGGTCTTTTCTTCATCAGAGAGTTCATCCATACCAAGGATAGCAATGATATCTTGCAATTCATGGTAACGTTGAAGGACACGTTTAACCTCAGCAGCAACTGCATAGTGCTCCTCACCAACAATCTCAGGTGCCAAGGCACGAGAGCTTGAAGCTAGAGGGTCAACGGCTGGGTAAATACCCAACTGTACCAACTTACGTTCCAAGTTTGTAGTTGAATCCAAGTGAGCGAAAGCTGTTGCTGGCGCCGGGTCAGTATAGTCATCCGCAGGCACATAGATGGCTTGGATAGAGGTTACAGAACCCTTCTTAGTTGACGTGATACGCTCTTGCAATTGACCCATTTCAGTAGCAAGTGTTGGCTGGTAACCAACGGCTGAAGGCATACGACCCAAAAGGGCAGATACTTCTGAACCAGCTTGAGTGAAACGGAAGATATTGTCGATAAAGAGAAGCACATCTTGGCCTTCTACATCACGGAAGTATTCGGCAATTGTCAAACCAGTAAGGGCAACACGCATACGTGCTCCAGGTGGTTCATTCATCTGACCAAATACCATGGCTGTTTTCTCGATAACGCCTGATTCTTTCATTTCCCAGTAAAGGTCGTTCCCCTCACGAGTACGTTCCCCAACACCGGTAAATACTGAAATACCACCGTGTTCTTGGGCAATGTTGTGAATCAATTCTTGGATCAAGACGGTTTTACCAACTCCGGCACCACCAAAGAGTCCAACTTTACCACCTTTTAAGTAAGGGGCAAGAAGGTCGATAACCTTGATCCCTGTTTCCAAGATTTCAGATGAGGTAGACAATTCATCAAAAGTTGGAGCTTTCTTATGAATTGGCTGACGCTCAGCGTCTTCAGCGAAAGGAGCATCCAAGTCAATGGTATCTCCCAAAACATTGAAGACACGTCCCAAAGTTTCTTTACCTACTGGAACTGAGATTGGACGACCTGTGTCCAAAACTTCCATTCCACGAGTCAAACCATCTGTTGATTCCATGGCGATCGTACGAACCATACCATCACCCAACTCCAAGGCTACTTCAAGGACGATTTTTGTTTTTCTTTCGTCATTTTTGTAGACGACAAGTGCATTATTAATCTCAGGAAGTGTTTCCCCTGCTGCAAACAAAACGTCTACAACGGGTCCGATAACCTGAGCAATTTTACCTGAACTCATCTCCTTCTCCTATTCTATATAAGATACTGTCGGTTCCTAGTTCAACTAGGTCCTAATACTCTTCGAAAATCAAATTCAAACCACGTCAGCATCACCTTACCGTACTCAAGTACAGCCTGCGGCTAGCTTCCTAGTTTGCTCTTTGATTTTCATTGAGTATAAGTTCATTTTCATACGAGCTGGACTAAATCCTATTCTAAGGCACTAGCCCCCGCTACGATTTCTGTAATTTCTTGTGTAATCGCCGCCTGTCTAGCACGGTTATACTGGATTGTCAAATCATTGATGACCTTCTTGGCATTATCAGTCGCCGTTTGCATGGCGGTCATACCTGCAGCATTTTCAGCTGTCTTGGCATCGATAATAGCCCCGTAAATCATACTTTCGGCATACTGTGGCAACAACTGCTCTAGAATCTCATCACGGCTCGTTTCCAACTCAAAGGTCAAGCTATACTCTTCATCCGCTTCATTTGGATCCAAGTCAACAATCGGAAGCATTTGTTCCACACGCATTTGACTTGTGAGAGTATTGACATGATGGTTGTAGCAGACGTACAATTCATCAAAAAGTTCGTTTTGGTACATCTCAATCGTTTTTGAAATAATTTTACGAACTTCATCAAAACTAGGTTGATCCGCCAAGCCACGTAGTTCATAGATTGGCTGAATACCACGAGCCTTAAAGAAATCAGCTCCCATACCACCGATACAGATTATCTCAAAATCTTTACCATCTGGATGGTATTCTTCTTTTAACTCCATCACAGCTTTAAGGATGGAAGCATTATAACCTCCAACCAAGCCACGGTCTGAAGTAATAACGATATAGCCTGTTTTCTTAACTGGGCGACTGATGAGCATTGGATTGGTTGAACCACCAGATCCGTTACCATGTAGAATATCCGTCAAAAGCTTACGAACTTTCTGAGCGTAAACTTGGAAGTTGCGCGCTGCTTCTTCAGAGCGACCTAACTTGGCAGCCGATACCATTTGCATGGCATTAGTGATTTGACTCGTATTTTTGGTTGAGGCGATTTTTGTTTTAATATCATTTAGAGATACTGCCATCTGACACCTCTATTCTTATTGGAAGCTGGATTGATTGAGAAACTCTGTAATCGCAGCATCCAAGACTGCTTCTTCTGGCAAGTCTTTTGTTTCACGAATGGTTTCCAAAATCTCTGGATAATGAGCATCAAAGAAAGTATGGAACTCTTCCTCAAAACGAACAATGTCACCTACAGGAATCGTATCCAAGAAACCATGTGTCAAAGCATAGAGAATGGTTACTTGTTTCTCAACAGGTAGTGGTTTATGGACAGGTTGTTTCAATACTTCCACAGTACGACGTCCACGATTTAACTTAGCCTGTGTTGCTGCATCCAAGTCAGAACCAAACTTAGTGAAGGCTTCCAACTCACGGTATGAAGCAAGGTCGATACGAAGTGTACCAGCAACTTTCTTCATGGCTTTAATCTGTGCCGAACCACCTACACGGGATACAGATGAACCCGCATCAATGGCTGGACGAATACCCGCATTGAAGAGACCATCACCAAGGAAGATTTGTCCGTCAGTGATAGAGATCACGTTGGTTGCGATATAGGCAGAGATATCTCCCGCTTGTGTCTCGATAAATGGTAGAGCTGTAATAGATCCACCACCAAGTTCATCAGAAACTTTAGCTGAGCGCTCAAGCAAACGGCTGTGGAGGTAGAAAACATCCCCTGGGAAGGCTTCACGACCTGGTGGACGACGAAGCAAGAGGGAAAGCTCACGATAAGCGACCGCTTGTTTTGAAAGATCATCATATACGATCAAAACATGCTTGCCTTGGTACATAAACTCTTCTGCCATAGCAACTCCAGCATAAGGAGCTAGGAAGAGCAATGGAGATGGTTGTGAAGCAGAGGCTGTCACAACGATTGTGTAGTCCAAGGCACCGTACTGACGAAGTGTTTCTACTTGTGTACGGACTGTTGATTCTTTTTGTCCAATTGCTACGTAGATACAGATCATATCTTGACCTTTTTGGTTCAAGATCGTATCAATCGCAATAGTTGTTTTCCCTGTCTGACGGTCACCAATAATCAACTCACGTTGACCACGACCAATCGGAACAAGGGCGTCAATAGCTTTCAAACCTGTTTGCAATGGTTCTGATACAGACTTACGTTGCATAACGCCAGGAGCTGGCGCTTCCACTGGACGAGTCTTGTCAGTATGGATATCACCAAGACCATCAACTGGACGACCAAGTGGGTCGACAACACGTCCGATTAGGCTGTCCCCCACAGGTACTTCCATGATTTTACCTGTACGGCGAATGGTATCACCTTCACGAATATCTGTAAAGTCTCCAAGGATGATAATACCGACATCAGTTGACTCCAAGTTTTGCGCCATCCCATAAGAGCCGTTTTCAAAGATCAACAGCTCTCCACTCATGGCATTTTCAAGACCGTGAGCACGCGCAATTCCGTCCCCGATATAGGTTACAACACCTGTTTCAGACACATCAAAATTGGGTTTGAAATTTTCAATTTGTTGCTTAATTAAAGCGCTGATTTCTTGTGCGTTAATTGCCAAAAGAACACCACTTTCTATTTCAAATTTTCTTTAACAACTCGAAGTTGTTGTTTTATACTCACATCAATTGTCTTGTGATTAGCAAAAATGACAAAACCACCAATGAGTCCTTCATCAATTTGTTCTTTGATACTCCGTACTTTCAGAGACATTTTTTTCTCTATCAAGGGAAGCAAACGTTCCTTCTGTTCATCTGTTAAAGGATGAGCTGAAGAAATCGTGACTATAAACTGATTGGTTTCTCTTTCAAGACGATTCAAACAATCAACAATGATATCATAAAAAAGATTTGCTCTGTGATTGTAAATCAGAACCTGAATAAAATTTTGCATTAAAGGTGAGACAGAGTCTTGAAAAAAACCAACTGTTTTTTCCTTATCAGACTCATCAACTGCCACCTGAGCTAAAAAAGAAGGTAAGCCCGTTTCTTCTGCGACTTGCTTGATTTGATCCAAGTCTGAAAAAATCCGGTCCTCTTCTCCTTTTTCAATCACTAATTGGACAAAAGGCATGCTGTATTTTTCAATTACCTTTGCTGTTTTCTTGTCCATTAGGCTTCTCCTAGCTGATCGATATACTGATCAATGAGTTCCTTATGAGCATGACTGTCAAGGTTTTTTGAGATGATTTTACCAGCGAGACTAATCGTCAAATCTGCCACCTCTCCCTTAACACTTTGCAAAGCTTCAGCTTTATTCTGAGCGATTTCTTGATTCGCCTTCTCTTTTAAGCGACCTGCTTCTACTTTAGCATCTGCCAGAATACCAGCTTTACTCTTCTCGGCAGTCTCTTTAGCATTTTCAATGATTGTTTTGGCTTCGTTGCGACTACCAGCCAATTCATCTTCACGTTTTTGGGCAAGAGTTTCTGCTTTTTGACGAGCTTGTTCAGCTCCATCAATATCAGCAGCAATTTTATTTGCCCTTTCTTCGAAGACACTTGTCAGGTTTGACCACGCATATTTCTTAACTAAGACAATCAAAAGGATAAAAGAGCCAGCGATTAAAATAAAGTTACCAATTAATTCACCTACTGTTACGTGCATCTGTTACTCCTTTCTACTCTTCTCCATCATTTATCTTATTTCCTAGGTACATAGAAGACAACATGGTAAACACATAGGCTTGGATGCAGGAAATAAAGACAGAAAAGGCTGTCCAAGCCAAGTTAGCACCAAAAGCAACTGGATACCAATATAGAGCTTGATGAGATAGAGTGATTAGCAAACTAGCCATCACTTCTCCAGCAAAGATATTTCCGAACACCCGCAAGGCAAGTGATAAAAAGTTGGTAAACTCTTCTAAGATATTCATGGGAGTCATAAAGCCAGGTGTGATATAGGTTTTTAGATATTTTTTAATCCCACGGCGACGAATCCCTTCAATATGGGTCATCAAGATAATTCCAAATGACAAAGCCAAGTCAAACTGGAGATTTGCAGTTGGCGATGTCCAAAGGTTTGTCCCATCTGTAGTTTGAAGTTTCGCCATCAAACCGAGGTTATTTGCCAGTACCATAAATAGAAATAGACAAAGGAAAAAGAGCGAGTAGTCTTTCATGTAGCTTTTACCAATGTTAGGTTCTGTAAATCCAATAACAAAGTCATAGAAATACTCAAGTACATTTTGCTTTCCTTTGGGTTTCAAAGTCATATTGCGACTTGCCCAATAGATAAAGCCAAAAACAACTCCCACAATCAACAAGGTCATGGCTAACATGGTTAAATCAAAGGTAACAGGACCAATATTGATGGTTGGATTGATACTTTCTTCCATCTAGAATCCTCCCTTTTCTTCGCGTTCCATTTGTCTATTTGATGACGAATGAAAAGACGAGGGTAACCAAGAACGTTCCTTCAATAAAGGCAATCCCCATGATCATTAAGCTACGCAATTGTGGAATGATGTCTGGTTGGCGAGCAGCTGATTTGAACAAACCGTTCATCAACATACCTTCTGCAAGGGATACACCCATACAGGCAAGACAAAGACCGAAAAATGTTAAATTCATGATGAATTCTCCTTTTATTTAAAATTTACTTACTTAGTTTAGTCCTAAAATTTTGATTTGTCAACTTTTTACTTACGTTGAAAGCGTTTCAGGTAATATATTTCTATTTTTGCTATTTTTACCCTATTCTATAGAAAGTTTTTCCATTATAGATTGCGAGTTTTTCTTGATTTTACTATATTTTCTGAAACAAACTGAAAAATCCAAGTTTGAAACTTGGATTGATTCAGTTTATTTAAAATAGTAGGAATAGTGTTGTTTACAACCTGGATTAAATGGAGCACTGCAGTAAGGACATGCCATCTGTTTTTGGTATTCTTGGAAAGTCATTGTCCTCTTACAAACCCCACATAAAATCGGTCTATCCTCAGAAAGCGCCAAGGGATAGGGCGAAAACAAATGCGTTTCCAAAGCATTGTGGCACTGATAACAAGCATAGTATTTTTTACACTCATAGCACTGAAGGGAAACGATGTCCTTTTCACTATGATAATGAACACATCTGCCTTCATCATCAACTAACAAACCTTGTGCTTGATTCATTCACTTTTCCTTCTCTAGGCACGAACTGTAACGCTGGTTCCATCTTCCTTATAGAGATTGATAAGACCTTCCTTGAGAGCGCGGACCATGTCCCCTGCTTGAACAGGTTGTGGGACCTTAATGGTCAAGAGTTCCATTGGATTTGGAGCGCGGTCGATTTTATTGCCCTTGGCATCATGAAGATCTTCGATATAAGTCTCAAAATGACGGAAACCTGGTCCATAAAACTCCACTTGATCGCCTTCATTGATAACATTCCGTTGACGAATGGTTGCCGTTTGAGTCGCATCATCATACGCAACCACTTCAGCGACAAACTTGTACTCAGGGATTTTACGACGAGCGCCAAATAACTGTTCGTTTTCTGTAGGTGTACCATAGTAGAAACCTGTTGCCAATTCACGTTGAGCAACCTTCCACATCTCGTCTACCAAGTCCTGTTTGATGGCTTCAAATTTCTCAGGACTTTCAAGATAAGCATCTACAGCCGCCTTGTAACAGTTGGTCACAGTTGAAACATAGTGGATTGACTTCATGCGGCCTTCAATCTTGAGACTGTCTACACCGTTTTCGATCATATCTGGAATATGGTCAATCATAGACATATCAACGGCAGACATCGAAAATTCTTCTGGGATTTCACCTTTCAGACTTTTACGTTCTTGACCAAAGGGCATGTCATAAAGATCGTATTTCCAACGACAAGACTGAGAACAGCCCCCACGGTTGGCATCACGCATACTCATGTGGTTTGATAACGTACAGCGACCTGAGTAAGAAATACACATGGCTCCATGGACAAAGGCCTCAATCTCAACATCAGTACGTTTGCGAATCTCTGCCAATTCTTCCATTGAAACTTCACGGGCCAAGACCACGCGAGTTAGACCAAGTTCTTTCCAGAACTCTAGAGTTTCATAGTTGGTCGCACTTGCTTGGGTTGAAAGGTGGATTTCAAGACCTGGTGCTTCGGTTGCTGCAATCATAATCAAGGCTGGATCTGACACGATAACTGCGGCAATCCCAATGTCACGCAACTTACGGAACCATTCTCCAGCACCAGCTTCGTTTCCTTCGTGCATAACCATGTTAGCAGCCACATAAACCTTGGCACCGTACTTAGCAGCAAACTGCACGCCTTCTTCCATCTGTTCAAAGGTGAAGTTTCCTGCACGGCTACGAAGACCATAGGCCTGTCCACCGATGAAGACTGCGTCCGCACCATATTGAACAGCTACTTTCAGCTTCTCTAAAGTCCCTGCAGGTGATAAAACCTCAGGACGTTTTAATGTTTTTGTCATTTTTTCTCCTATTTGCAATATAAAAGTTTGACGTTTTTCCTTCTCATTTTATAGTAAATAAGCGATAAAATCAAGCCTAGACAGATTGTTTTGACAATTCTAATCTTTTCTAAAACAAAAAACTAGCCTTTCTAGACTAGTTATTTTCAAGATAAAATTCAAAGCGTTCACCAACGTATTGGCTCTTTACATACTCGAAAGCCGTCCCATCTTCAAGATAAGAGACCTGAGTCAAGGCTAAAATGGCATGCCCTTTTTCAACTTCTAGATAGTGAGCAATTTTTTCCTTAGCCAATCTCGCATAAATGGTCTGTTGGGATTTGCCAATCCGGTAGCCATGTTGCTGCAAGGTATGGAAGAAATGACTGGTGATTTCTTCTTTTTTAAAATCCTTAATAAATTTCTCAGGAATGGATGCGACTTCATAGACTAGTGGAACTTGGTCAGCGTAACGCACCCGTTCCATACGGATAATATTCTCTGTCGGAGTAATCCCTAGCTTAGCGACCTCTTGCTCATTTGGAATGGTTCTTCTGTAAGAAATGAGTTGACTAGAAGGAACTTTCCCCTGAGATTTGACAATCTCCGTAAAACTAGTCGTTCCCCGCATTTTTTCTTGGACACGAGTGCTAGAGACAAAAGTCCCACTTCCTACACGACGCTCCAAAACTCCTTCCTCAACCAAGAGAGAGATAGCTTGGCGTAATGTCATCCGGCTAACTTGAAACTGTTCCGCTAAATCTCGCTCACTTGGAAGCCTCTCTCCGATTTTCCAATGATGCTCATCTATATCCTTTTTGATCTGATCGTGGATTTTCATATAAGCTGGTAACATGATTCTCACTTCTTTTCTTTATTTTCTCCATTGTACCGTATTTGCTAAGAAAAAGTCAAACTTTGCCTTGTTTAGTTGGTAATTCGCCCCTATTTGTGATAGAATATTGAAAAAGATATTTCTTTTGAGAAAGGAAAAAGATGAGCAACATTTCAACTGATTTGCAAGATGTCGAAAAAATCATCGTGCTGGACTATGGTAGCCAATACAACCAGCTAATTTCACGCCGTATTCGTGAAATCGGTGTTTTTTCAGAGTTAAAAAGTCATAAAATCTCAGCCGCAGAGGTTCGTGCGATTAACCCTGTAGGGATCATCCTCTCTGGTGGACCAAACTCTGTATACGAAGATGGTTCATTTGATATTGACCCAGAAATTTTTGAACTTGGCATTCCAATTTTAGGAATATGCTATGGTATGCAACTTTTAACTCATAAACTTGGAGGAAAAGTTGTCCCTGCAGGTGATGCTGGTAACCGAGAGTATGGCCAATCACCACTTACCCATACCACTTCTGCCCTCTTTGAAGGGACTCCTGAAGAACAGATTGTTTTGATGAGCCATGGCGATGCTGTTACAGAGATTCCAGCTGATTTTGTTCGTACTGGAACTTCTGCTGACTGTCCTTATGCAGCTATTGAAAACCCTGACAAGCACATCTATGGTATCCAATTCCACCCAGAAGTTCGCCATTCTGTATACGGGAATGATATCCTTCGCAACTTTGCCCTTAACATCTGTCAGGCTAAAGGCGACTGGTCAATGGACAACTTCATCGATATGCAGATCAAAAAAATCCGTGAAACTGTAGGTGACAAGCGTGTTCTTCTCGGCCTATCAGGTGGTGTTGACTCTTCTGTTGTTGGCGTTCTTCTCCAGAAAGCAATCGGCGATCAATTGATCTGTATCTTTGTAGACCACGGTCTTCTCCGTAAGGGAGAGGCTGACCAAGTTATGGACATGCTTGGTGGTAAGTTTGGTTTGAATATCGTTAAAGCAGACGCTGCTAAACGATTCCTTGATAAACTTGCAGGTGTTTCTGATCCTGAGCAAAAACGTAAAATCATCGGAAACGAGTTTGTTTATGTCTTTGATGACGAAGCTAGTAAGCTAAAAGATGTAAAATTCCTTGCTCAGGGAACGCTTTACACTGACGTGATTGAGTCTGGTACAGATACTGCTCAAACCATCAAATCACACCACAATGTTGGTGGTCTTCCAGAAGATATGCAGTTTGAATTGATTGAGCCATTGAACACTCTTTATAAAGACGAAGTCCGTGCCCTCGGTACAGAGCTTGGTATGCCAGACCACATCGTATGGCGCCAACCATTCCCAGGACCAGGACTCGCTATCCGTGTCATGGGTGAAATCACTGAGGAAAAACTAGAAACTGTTCGTGAGTCTGATGCTATCCTACGTGAAGAAATCGCTAAAGCTGGTCTTGATCGTGATATTTGGCAATACTTCACTGTCAACACAGGCGTTCGTTCAGTCGGTGTTATGGGTGATGGTCGTACTTACGACTACACCATCGCCATTCGTGCGATCACTTCTATCGATGGTATGACAGCTGACTTTGCCAAGATTCCTTGGGAAGTCCTTCAAAAGATTTCAGTACGTATCGTAAACGAAGTAGACCACGTTAACCGTATCGTCTACGATATTACAAGTAAACCACCCGCAACCGTTGAGTGGGAGTAATCGCAAAAAAATTAAAAGCTTTGTAAAATCAACGGTTACAGAGGATTAAAAACTGTAACTGGGATTAAAACGGGAACATTTACTAAAAAGAATAAATTGAATAATAGTTCCAAGTGGTTTACATTTGGACAAAAAAGGGCTCTTTGTCAACTGTAGTGGGTTGAAAAAAAGCTAAGCTCGAGAAAGGACAAATTTCGTCCTTTCTTTTTTGATGTTCAGAGCGATAAAAATCCGTTTTTTGAAGTTTTCAAAGTTTCGAAAACCAAAGGCATTGCGCTTGATAAGTTTGATGAGATTATTGGTCGCTTCCAGTTTGGCATTAGAATAGTGTAGTTGAAGGGCGTTGACAATCTTTTCTTTATCTTTGAGGAAGGTTTTAAAGACAGTCTGAAAAATAGGATGAACCTGCTTAAGATTGTCCTCAATAAGTCCGAAAAATTTCTCTGGTTCCTTATTCTGGAAGTGAAACAGCAAGAGCTGATAGAGCTGATAGTGGTGTTTCAAGTCTTCTGAATAGCTTAAAATCTTGTCAAGAATTTCTTTATTTGTTAAGTGCATGCGAAAAGTAGGGCGATAAAAACGTTTATCGCTGAGTTTACGACTATCCTGTTGGATGAGTTTCCAGTAACGCTTGATAGCCTTGTATTCATGAGATTTTCGTTCAAACTGATTCATAATTTGAACACGAAAACGACTCATGGCACGGCTGAGATGTTGGATAATATGGAAACGATCTAGAACGATTTTAGCATTCGGGAGTGAAACAGTCTGGGAGACTGTTTCAGCCTGAGCCTAGAAATTTGAAAGCGAAGCTGTTTAGCCAAGTCATAGTAAGGGCTAAACATATCCATCGTAATGATTTTCACTTGACAACGAACGGCTCTATCGTAGCGAAGAA
>NZ_JBJUSF010000035.1:0-17101 GCF_046098195.1 Streptococcus sp. ST14 | reverse complement strand
CTATTTGAGGAACAAATGTACGTTTATAAGAAGTCATTGGCAATTCCTTTCATATAGTAGATAGGTATATTATGCCAAACTTTACTAAAAAACTTCTTGCTAAATCGTAAACGGTATTTATATTGTCATGAACAGTAATTTTTATTAAGTAAGATGAACCATTGATTTTTATAGTTGACGATAGTATATATTAGTTTTGGTCTTTGATAAAATTTATGAAAAACATTTCGTGATGAAAAAAAGACATTTTATGATTTTAAAGAAATGATATCAGTTAATTATGATATATTGATGTTGTCAAGATTGCAACAAGACAAAAATTAAAAATAAAAAGGAGGTATTCATCATGAATACAAAAACAATGTCACAATTTTCTGTTATGGATAATGAAATGCTTGCTCGTGTTGAAGGTGGAGATAAAGTAGGGGCTGGAGAAGTTGTTCAAGCATTAGGAATTTGTACAATAGGAGGTGCAGCTCTGGGGAGTGTTATCCCAGTTGTGGGAGCTCTTGCCGGCGGGGTTTTAGGAGCACAGTTTTGTACAGCGGCTTGGGGAGCTTTTAGAGCAAGTTAAACTTTTAGCGATATAGTAGATTGGAAATAGTAGTAAAAGGAGGTGATTTATATGAAATACAGATTATTTCTTATTATTTTCTTGAGTAGTGTTTTGGATATTCTTTTAGGTACATTTTTGAAAATCTCGAATGTATCGATTGGGTGGATTGTTCTCTACAGTGGCTTATTTGAAGCAGGAGTTTTCCTTCTTGCTAATAAAGGTTTGGCGGTAAAAATCAAGGAATCAGACATTCAAAAACGCTTTAAATTTATTTTTGGAAAAACGTTATGGTTTCAAATTCTTTTGCTCATCTTTTTGGCGGTAAAACTTTATCTTGGTTTGGATGAGAGACTGATTTTACTTTATGGAAATATTTTCATTGTCTTTAATGCCTTAGTTTATCTTTTGTCTACTAGCCAAATTAATTTAACAAAGAAAGTGTGAAAAGAATGGAACAATCAGTAAATAATTTTATCATTTTATCCGATGAAAAATTAACAATGATAACAGCTGGTGATAAACAACTTGCAGACAGATTTTTAAGTGGAGTAGGTGGTGCAGTTGAGGGGCTTTCGCTTTGTGCACAGACAATCCCCTTCCCAACTCCGCAGATTTATTTAATTTGTGCAGCTGGTGGGGCGGCAGCTTCAGTTTTATGGCCACATTAGAGGATTTAGTTAGGATATAGAATTATTAATCTGGGTATCTCTTTGCGCTTATACTCTCTATACTGTATAGGAACGTATCATGTATAAACACTTATTTTTTCCATATTCAAAAATCTTAGACTGGTTGACACCCTATATTCTAGTCTTGGCTTCTGACACCATTGCATTTAATGTTTTTGTGCTAACCTTTGTATCTGTAGTGGTTTTTTCTTTCCTGAATCCCATGCTAGCTTTTATAGCTATATTCTTAGGGGCTGGCTATGTTGTCGGATTTTGGTTATTAAAATGGTTTGTTTTAGAGAGATTGGAGGTAAAGGATGACTTGTAGGAAGGTGTACTTAGTGTTTAAGTGGTTATCTTTATGGTCGTTTTCAATAAAGATTATACCTTGTTTTTGATTTTTAGTATAGTAACGTCAAATGTAGCTCCTTACATTCATTCCTAACTCCTAAAATAAGAATCACTGCTTTCCTCAGGTTGGTCTGAGGAGGGCAGTGATTTTTTACTTTATTTAGATAATTATCCGAATTAGATGATATAAACAATATTAAAATGATAACAGGTGATTAAAATATTAAAATTTCTTATATCTTTATTAATTTTTATTAAGTAGATTTTTAGAATAAAGTAGCTTATAATAAGAGTACAATGAAAGCGCTTAACATTGTGAAAATTCATCTTGTTCTGATTTAAGAGATCTATAGATACAAATTTTTAAGCAGTCGTATATAGATGTATGTCATTTACACAGTTCTATATACTTAAAAATTTATACAATGATCAATTTAAACGAGGTAGGTGAAAAAATGATAAAAGTTGTTCTTTATTCTTTTTAGGAACAAGAAATTTTACATGAGGTTATTCAAATGAAAAAAACACCCAATCGATGGTTAATTTTGGCAGCAGCCATTTTAACGAATCTATCTCTAGGTGCTGGTTACGCCTGGTCAGTCTTTCAAAAGGCGCTGCTAGAAACCAATGCTAGTCAAGGATGGGTTCAAGCCCAAACTTCTTTGGCCTTTAGTATTTCTTTTGCAATGGTACCTGTTGGTATGATTATTTTCGGTCCTAAGGTTGATTCAGCAGGACCTAAGAAATTTGTATTCCTAGGTGGTATTCTCTTCGGTGCTGGTATGTTTGCTACTGGATTTGCTACTTCTCTTCCAGTCCTGTACCTCACTTATGGGGTTGTCCTAGGACTTGGTATTGGTTCAGCTTATGGAGCATCTACTTCAGTTGCCACTAAGTGGTTCCCAGATAAAAAAGGTTTAGCTGGTGGTTTGACAGCAGCAGGTTTCGGGTTAGGCCCGCTCATTATCGGTCCAGTTGCCAAAGCTTTGATTGCTTCTATGGGTGTTTACTCAACATTCAAAGTATTAGGTATCATTCTTCTAATTGTTATTTGCACTTCTTCATTGGTAATGGAGAAAGCTCCTGCAGCAGCGCCGGCAGCTGGAACAGCTCAACCAGAAGGTAAAACTTATAAAGAAATGCTTCGTGATGGAAATTACTGGCTTCTATGGTTGATTTACGTTCTCGGTGCTACTGGTGGAATGATGATTATCGGTACTGCAGCATCAATTTCTGACCAGTATAAACTTGTAGGAGAAGCTACACTATTCGTTATGCTGGTATCTATCGCTAATACATTTGGTCGTATCTTCTGGGGTACGGTATCTGATAAGATTGGTCGCTATCCTACCGTTATTGCCATGTTTGGAGCGGTTGCTACTGGTTTGTTGTTCACAGCCTTATTCAAAGGTCCTGGAAGCATCTTGGCCATCCTTGGAATTATGATGGTTGCCTTGTCATTTGGAGGCTTCCTCGGTTCATTCCCAGGAATTACTGCTGAAAACTGGGGAGTTACATACGTAGGGACAAACTATGGATGGATGTTTACTGCTTATGGTGTAGCTGCTATTGCTGGTCCTCAGTTAGGAGCACGTCTTGCACAGGCAAACCAAGGAGATTATACAATGGCCTTCTTTATCGTTATCGGCATGGCTATCCTTGGTATTCTACTCCAACTGTTCTATATGGCTAAAGCTAAAAAAGTTTAAAAATGAATCCTTGGAAAATCCAAGGATTTTTTAAAATATGATTGATACTAAGTGTAGTGTACAAGAAATTTTTTTCTAAATTGAAATATAGTAATTTCCAGTCAAATAAATTGCATTCGTTTTCTCAAGCAGGTATACTAGTATGGATAAATAAAAAATTTAGAAAATTTAAGAATAGAAAAGAGAACAAATCTTATGGCAAAAGATATTCGTGTCTTACTTTACTACCTTTATACTCCAATTGAAAATGCAGAGCAATTTGCTGCAGACCACTTGGCTTTCTGTAAATCAATCGGCCTTAAAGGCCGTATCCTAGTCGCTGACGAAGGGATTAACGGAACAGTTTCAGGGGATTACGAAACAACTCAAAAATACATGGACTACGTTCACAGTCTCCCAGGTATGGAAGACCTCTGGTTCAAGATTGACGAAGAAAATGAACAAGCCTTCAAGAAGATGTTTGTTCGCTACAAGAAAGAAATTGTCCACCTTGGTTTGGAAGACAACGACTTTGACAATGACATTAACCCACTTGAAACAACAGGTGCTTACTTGTCTCCAAAAGAGTTCAAAGAAGCGCTTCTTGATAAAGATACCGTTGTCCTTGACACACGTAACGATTATGAGTACGACCTAGGACATTTCCGTGGGGCTATCCGACCAGACATCCGCAACTTCCGTGAATTGCCACAATGGGTTCGTGATAACAAGGAAAAATTCATGGACAAGCGTGTCGTGGTTTACTGTACAGGTGGCGTTCGCTGTGAGAAATTCTCAGGCTGGATGGTTCGTGAAGGTTACAAAGATGTTGGTCAATTGCACGGAGGAATCGCAACTTACGGTAAAGACCCAGAAGTCCAAGGTGAGCTTTGGGATGGGAAAATGTACGTATTTGACGAGCGTATTGCCGTAGATGTTAACCATGTCAACCCAACCATCGTAGGGAAAGACTGGTTTGATGGAACACCATGTGAACGTTATGTCAACTGTGGAAATCCTTTCTGTAACCGTCGTATCTTGACATCAGAAGAAAATGAAGACAAGTACCTTCGTGGATGCTCACACGAGTGCCGTGTTCATCCACGTAACCGCTATATCTCAGAAAATGAATTGACACAAGCAGAAGTGATCGAGCGCCTAACCGCTATCGGTGAAAGCTTGGATCAAGCAGCTACAGTATAAGATCAAACAGTCCTCAGGGGCTGTTTTTCTATGCTTTTTACTCAAAAATCTAAAGTTTGTTTCTGTATCTTTCAGAAAAATAAGGTATACTATATGTAAACGATTTCAAAAGGAGTTCAGTTATGGCGAAAACATTTTTTATTCCAAATAAACAGAGCATTTTAGGAGAACAGGAAATTTTGACTGCCAAGTCTATCTTGGCCTTGGTAGATGGCTTGGAGTCACATAGCTATGATGCTGTCTATCTCCGTCAGCCTCTTAGCCGTCTTGAGTATATTGAGTGTGCGATAGTGGGACAATCACAATTTCTTTTTAAGGTCAGTTATGCTGATGGTCAAAAGGCTTACCGTGTCGATCTTCCTGACCTACTCACGAAGACAGACTGGGAGCTTATCAAGTCATTTTTAGATGCCCTGCTTGCTTATACAGGAACTGAGATTGAAGGACTAGATGGTTTTGATTTTGAAGCTTATTTCCAAGCAAGTATTCAAGCCTATCTAGCAGATAATGCAGCTCGTTTTACGATTTGCCAAGGAATTTTTAATCCTATTTTCTTTAGTCATGAGGACTTGAAAAGCTTTTTAGAGGAAGATGGCTTGGCTCAGTTTGAAGCGCGTGTGCGTGCGGTTCAAGAGACAGATGCTTACTTTGCAAGAGTTTCCTTCTATCAGGATGGAGAAGGACAAGTTCACGGTGTTTACCATCTGGCTCAAGGAGTCAAGACTGTTTTGCCGAGAGAACCATTTGTTCCTGCTGCCTATATGGAGCAATTGGTGGATAAGGAAGTGCAGTGGGAGATTGACTTGGTTCAAATCACAGGAGACGGCTCTAAACCAGAAGACTATGAAGCTATCGCTCGCTTGAACTATGCAAAATTCCTAGAGTCACTACCATCAGCATCTTACCACCAACTAGATGCCAATCAATTAGAAGTGCAACCCATCTTAGACAAAGATTTTAAAGCATTAGCACAAGAAGAGTAAATCAGAAGCAGGTCAATCGACTTGCTTTTTTGACATAGAAAAATCCTGCCATGGAAGACAGGATTGCTACTCAATGAAAATCAAAGAGCAAACTAGGAAGCTAGCCGCAGGCTGCTCAAAACACTGTTTTGAGGTTGTAGATAAGACTGACAAAGTCAGGAACATATATCTACGGTAAGGCGAAGCTATTTGATTTTCGAAGAGTATGAAGTTTAAAGAAAGGCCAAGATACGAAGATAATCTCCAATCAGTGCCACTTCAGCTACAAAGAAGAGGAGGATAATGACTCCGTTCACAAGGACAGACAAGAATAACTGATAGAAGGAGTCGGTTTCACTTGCTTGACTAGGTCTTGTAATGATATGGAGACTGGCAAGTAGAATGATTCCAATGCTAATCACACACAAGAGGGCTGTAAATCGTAGGCTATCAAAGAAGGCAAAGAAACTAGCAATAGCAGTGAGGAAGATTGGAATTGCCAAGAGTTGACTATATTGTTGGAGAACCTTTTCTAGCGTCCAGTCCTTTTCTTGGTAGATAAATCGTCTCACAACGAAACTGCCCAAGAGGAATGAAAAGAAGAAGAGTGTTGTTGCTACTAGGATAGAGATGATTGAAAAGAGAGTTAAAGGAGCTAGTTGTTCAGGGAAGTGATTATGCATAGTTGCTATATGTCCATAGTAAGCATGTTTGATGTGGTAGATACTAAAGAAAAAGGAAGATGCAGAAAACAGAATGAGCAAGAGAAAGGCTGTGTAACTGTGTGTGCTACTTGTTTCAAGATTGCTCGTAGGAGATTTGATTGCTTCCACTAGCCAAGACCAAAAATCAAGCGCTTGCTCTTTCCATCTATCCGTAGATTTTGGAGCTTGGTCGGGGATATAGGGACTTTCTAAGGATTGACTGATAAGAAGGGGCTCTTTCGTGGTTGGTTTTTGCTGAGGAAGTGCTTCTTGACTCTCTTCAGCTATAGTGACTTTTTCTGTTTCTTTAGAAAGGTCTTGCTCTTCCTCAGCAGAATCTAATGCTTTCTTTTCTTCTATTTCTGTTCTCGCTTCACCGTTTTCAGGCGTTTCAATTTTCTCTTCTTGCTGGTTTTCAAGTTCGGCTTCAGCTTGAGAAACTTCCTTCTCTAACTGAGTATTTTTTTCAATTGGCGTATCGAGATCGGCTATCCTTTCTTCAGCCTTGTCTGCAACATCTTGGACTTGTTCATCAGGTTTGTTCTTGCTTGTTGTTTTTACAAAATCATTACTTTCAAACCATTCTTGTTTCATGGTAGAACCTCCTTTTTAGTGGGTTATGTGTCATAGTGGTCGATATAAATAGGTTTATTAAGGTCTATTAGCTGTAGTTTCAAGACTAATATAATCATCAGCCTTAGCGATGAGTTGACCTTTTGCATCAGTTTTTTCAGTTTTGTAAGGGTTGCTTAATTCGTTGGGGTGGCGTTGACTCTCATCTCTCGATAACTGATAAATAGGACCATGGTGACTCGAGAGGTCTAAGTTAATTTCTTGGCTTTCTTTTTGAGTTAGCATGATACTGAGCACATTTTTAGAAGATAGTTCTACTTTACCATATACTTTAATATTTTCAGCGTGGAAGTGATTCTCTGTTGACTCTAGCTGACTATCTGTAAGGTCTGTATCAAAGATATTAATGATATTGGGTGTCGTGAATTTGCTGTTTTTGATACGACTTCCTTCAATTCGGAGGATATAGCTGTTTGTATTGAGGGTCGCATTTTCAAGAGTGGCATTAGTGATACTGGTTTGACCGCGATTGGTTGAGACGTTGATTCCTTTTAGACTTCTTCCTTTTGGAACTTGTAGAATAACTTCTTCAAAACGACGAGAGTAGTTACTTGCGACATGGAGAATCCCGCCAATTCCAGAAGAGAGAAACGGACTTTCAGACAGTTTCTTATCAGTGAGGCTCAGCGTTTTATCGTTCTGATTTGTGATAAGATCATGGTGAGCAGAAAGAGATGGATGGTAAGAAATGTGGATTTGATCATCGAAAGAGTCTGTGATGGTCAGTGCGTGTTGATGGAGAGTAATCTCTAGGTTTTCGACTTCCTTGCCAAAGGTCAACTCTTCCATCCGACTATCATAGACAGGCTCCTTGGACATGGCAAGCAAACTCTTAATCCCGTCAGATTGGATGCCTACAAAGAGCAGGATAAAGCCGATAATGGTAGTCACCACACCAAAAATGAGAAATCCTTTTGTAAACTTACGCATGCTGGTCACCTCTCTTTCCTTTTTTGAGAACCAATTGCACCAAGCAAACAATGAGTAGGCCGAAGAAGCGGGCTACATAGGAAATACCTAGTAAGACTAGTGAAGAAGCACCGATAGCCAGTAAACCAGAACCAAAAATCAAGATAAAGGCTGATTTAGCTTGGGCTAAGACAGTGAAACTTTCAACTAAAAATAGGAATCCGCCAATGATACCTAGTATGGAAACCGCAAAGAAAGCAAAGATGACAGTCAAGGCTGCCACAAAGATTGCGAACAGGGACACGAGAATGGCGATTCCCAGAGGAATACCGATGGGTGCTGCAAGGAGAGCTAACAAGGCGATATGCAAAATTTGTCGGTTATTCTTTTGAGCGGGTGCCTCATTGATTTTTTTATCGAGAAGATTGGAGAGGACTTCGTGAGCTGCTTCTTTAGGAGTTCCCAAGCTAGCGATGAGTTCTTCTTCTCCCTCGACTCCAGCATCGTCAAAGAGTTCCCTGAAATAGTCCATGGCTTCCATGCGGTCAACTTCAGGCAGTTTCTTGAGATAGAGTTCTAGCTGAGTCAGGTATTCAGTTCTTGTCATGGCGGATACTCCCTTCTATGATGCCATTGATGGTGTCTGTATAGAGTGCCCATTCATCTTTTAGGGTCACGAGCTGTTCTATACCACCATTTGTCAAGGAGTAGTATTTGCGCATGCGACCTTGGAACTCTCTAGAATAGGTTGTCAGAAAGCTATTGCCTTCCAATTTTTTTAGGATAGGATAGAGTGTGGATTCTTTGATATTAGCGATGAGCTTAATGGTTTGGCTAATCTCATAACCATAAGAATCCCCTTTTTCCAGTACGGCCAAGATGAGAAATTCAATCAAGGCAGAGGATGTTGGAAAGTACATGGGAAACCTCCTTGTCTAATGTGTAAGATTTTTATATATAATTTTTCTACACATACATTGTACATCTAAATGAAAGCCCTGTCAAGAAAAATGTGTAAAATTTTTATATATAAAAAAACTCCTAGGAAAAACTAGAAGTTTAGAGAATTTTATCAGCTCTGTCCACTGTAAAGAGGGCCACAGTCATCAGGATATCGACGAGCAAGAGGGCTGCTACAGCTGGCACCCAAGAGTGGAAAAGGTCAAAACTGTATCCAAAGAGAGTCGGCCCAAAGGCTGCTAGGATATAGCCTCCTGTTTGAGATAGGCCGGACAATTGGGCTGTCTTTTCAGGAGCGCTTGTCTTGAGTGAAAAGTTGACCATGAGATAAGGGAAAAGGGCGCTGGTTGCGGTTCCGATGAGGAGATGGATGGCAAGCCAGTAAAAGAAATTACCGATTGGGAAGAAGAGCATGGAAATGCCGACCACGCCAGCTAGTGAAACCAGAGTGAGCATGAGCTGACGGTTGCGAGTAGATAAGCTGGTTGTTAGGCTTGGGATGGTCATTGAAAAAGGAATGCTAATCAGAGAGAAGATAGAAGTCAGCAATCCAGCTTCGTGACTGGATAGGCCTGCATGGATAGCCATTGTAGGTAACCAGGTCATAGCAGTGTAAAAGAGCAAGGATTGAAAACCTGCAAAGACAATCACTGCCCAGACCTGTTTGTTATGCATGACCTTTGCTTTGCTTTTTTGTTTGGTTTGCGGAGCCAGTTTGTGATTATAGCGGTGATTAGGCAGCCAGACCAAAAAAGTTGCTAGACAGAGCAGGGTGAGGAGGATGATAAGCCCTTTCCAAGAACTGGCTTGTGTAATAGGCACAGCCAGATAGGAAGCCAGAGCCGTCGCAACCCCCATAGAAGTTACATATAAGGTGGTCAGAAAACCAATTTTCTTTGGTTGATTGGCTTGGATAAGACTAGGAAGCAGCACATTGATGACTGCGATACTTGCCCCAACCATCAAGGTTCCTAGATAGAGCAGGGGCAGATTGATTAGTCGAATCAGTGAGCCGATGGTCAAGAAGAAGAGGCTGTAGGTGAAGAGATGTTCTAAGCCAATTTTCTGAGCCAGCCGGGTAGAAAAGAGCGAGAAGAGGGTAAACATGAGGAGGGGAAGGCTGGTCAAGACACCAAGCGAACTAACTTCTACTCCCAGCCCTCGCGAAATATCTCCCAAAATAATGGGTAAAACAGTAAAAGGAGTCCGCAAGGAAACACCAATTAGTATAATACCTGGAACAAAAAAGAGTGATTGCTTTTTCATATAATACCTCTTCTAGCTGATTTTAATAACAGCTTATTTTAAGGTTTTTTCCTTATAATGTCAAGTAAGGTTTTGGGCTTTCAAGATAAAAATGGGAAAGTCTTGAAAATTATGATAAAATAGTGGAAGGAAATCTATACATTGGAGAAAAACTGTGTCTGAAAAGCAAAAAATCAGCGTATTGATATCGGTCTATATCAAGGAAAATCCGACATTTTTAAAGGATGCTATTGAGAGTGTTCAAAATCAGACCCTGAAACCGAGCGAATTGGTTCTGGTTGAGGATGGGCCTTTGACACCTGAGCTCTATCAGGTATTAGACCAGCTTGAAGCTGAGTCTGATATTCCAGTGAAACGCTATCCTCTTGAGCATAATCAAGGTTTGGGTCTGGCTCTTCGACAGGGTGCTTTGCAGTGTCAGTACGATATCATCGCTCGTATGGATACGGATGATATAGCTGTTCCAGACCGTTTTGAGAAACAGGTTCAGCTAATGGAGAAGGAAAACCTCGACCTATTAGGTGGACATATTGCAGAGTTTATTGACAATCCTGATGAGATTGTTTCTTACCGTCGTGTTCCAACCCAGCATGCAGATATTGTAGCTTATCAAAGGATGAGAAGTGCCTTTAACCACATGACTGTCATGTTCAAGAAGGACATGGTTCTCAAGGCAGGCAACTATGAGGATGGGCTTTATATGGAGGATGACCTCCTCTGGCTCAATATGATTGCTGCAGGAGCTAAGACTGGAAATCTGGATCAAATCTTGTGTAAGGTTCGTGTTGGTGCAGGGATGTTTGAGCGTCGTGGGGGACTGCGTTACCTCAAACTCTATCGTCAAGCTCGTCAACGCATGCTGAAGCGAGGACAAATTTCTTACATGGAGTATGCCAAGAGTGTTGCCATTCAGATGGTGGTTGCCCTTTGTCCTGGATTTGTCCGACAGTTTATTTTTATGAAACTGTTACGAAAAAGCAAGTAAAAGATTGTAGCAAATCATAAACTAGAGAAAAAGTGTTATAATAACAATATAACTATTCGGCTCTTTTAAGGAGGAGTAAATTTCTATGAATAAAAAACTCACAGATTATGTGATTGATCTGGTGGAAATTTTAAATAAACAACAAAAACAGGTTTTCTGGGGAATATTTGATATTTTGAGTATGGTGGTTTCCATCATTGTATCTTATATCTTATTCTACGGATTGATTAATCCAGCACCTGTTGACTACATCATCTACACGAGTTTGGCCTTCCTGTTCTATCAATTGATGATTGGATTTTGGGGATTGAACGCTAGTATCAGTCGTTATAGCAAGATTACGGATTTCATGAAAATCTTTTTTGGTGTGACTGCTAGCAGTATCTTGTCATATAGTATCTGCTATGCCTTCTTGCCTCTCTTCTCCATCCGTTTTATCGTGCTCTTTATCTTGTTGAGTACTTTCTTAATTTTATTGCCACGGATTACTTGGCAGTTAATCTACTCTAAACGCAAAAAGGGAAGTGGTGATGGAGAACACCGTCGGACTTTCTTGATTGGTGCCGGTGATGGTGGAGCTCTCTTTATGGATAGTTACCAACATCCAACTAGTGAATTAGAACTTGTCGGTATTTTGGACAAGGATTCTAAGAAAAAGGGACAAAAACTAGGTGGCATCCCAGTTTTGGGCTCCTATGACAATCTGCCAGAATTGGCTAAACGTCACCAAATCGAGCGTGTCATCGTAGCAATTCCTTCACTTGACCCTTCAGAGTACGAACGCATCTTGCAGATGTGTAATAAACTAGGCGTCAAATGTTACAAGATGCCTAAGGTTGAGACAGTTGTGCAAGGATTTCACCAACCGGGTGGAGGCAGTGGCTTCCAGAAAATTGATATTACAGATCTTTTAGGACGCCAGGAAATTCGTTTGGATGAGTCCCGTCTGGGTTCAGAACTGACAGGCAAGACTATCTTGGTGACAGGCGCTGGTGGTTCGATTGGTTCGGAGATTTGTCGTCAGGTTAGCCGCTTCAATCCAGAGCGTGTGATTTTGCTGGGGCATGGGGAAAACTCAATCTATCTCGTTTATCATGAATCGATCCGTACATTCCAAGGAATTGATTATGTTCCTGTTATTGCAGATATTCAGGACTATGATCGTCTCTTACAGGTGTTTGAGCAGTACAAACCAGCCATTGTCTACCATGCCGCTGCCCACAAGCACGTTCCGATGATGGAGCGCAATCCAAAAGAAGCCTTCAAAAACAATATCCTCGGAACCTACAATGTTGCCAAGGCTGTGGATGAGGCCAAAGTGCCTAAGATGGTCATGATTTCGACTGATAAGGCGGTCAATCCACCGAATGTTATGGGTGCAACCAAGCGCGTGGCAGAATTGATTGTCACTGGCTTTAACCAACGCAGCAAATCAACCTACTGTGCAGTTCGTTTTGGGAATGTTCTCGGTAGTCGTGGTAGCGTGATTCCTGTCTTTGAACGTCAGATTGCTGAAGGCGGTCCTGTAACGGTGACAGACTTCCGTATGACACGTTACTTTATGACCATTCCAGAGGCTAGCCGTCTAGTAATCCATGCTGGCGCTTATGCCAAGGACGGAGAAGTCTTTATCCTCGATATGGGCAAACCAGTCAAGATCTATGACTTGGCTAAGAAAATGGTTCTTCTAAGCGGACACACTGAAAGTGAAATTCCAATCGTTGAGGTCGGTATCCGCCCAGGAGAAAAACTCTATGAAGAACTCTTGGTTTCGACCGAATTGGTTGATAACCAAGTCATGGACAAGATTTTCGTTGGTAAGGTTAACGTCATGCCTCTAGAAGCCATTGATCAAAAGATTGAAGAATTCCGTTCACTCAGCGGAGATGAGCTCAAAAAAGCCATCATTTCCTTTGCAAACGAAACAACTCATGCTGAGTAAGAGTGTCTAACAAATTAATTATAAATAAAAGGCCAAGGTTCTGTTTGTACAGGACCTTGGCCTTTTTACTCTGTAATTTCAAATTGTTGTATTATTTATAGTTGCTTAATGATATCATCAATGGTATGGGCAATCCAGTCAGGTTGATAGCTGAGCAAATCAGCCTCTTCTCCAAATCCCCAAGTAACAGCAAACTTTTTAATACCAGTTTCTTGGGCTCCAATCATATCAAACTTGGTATCCCCGATGATGAGGACTTGGTCCGCAGGGAGTTGATGCGTTTGCAAGGCGTAACGGATGACATCCGCCTTGTGTGGCGTTTCAGGACTAGAGCCGTAAATGCCATCAAAGAAATGATGGATTCCCAGATTTTTAGTCATATCATGAGCAGTAGGAGTATTCTTTGTTGTAGTGATGTAGAGAGGGTAGTTTTGCGAAAGCTCTTGAAGCAATTCCGTTATTCGGGGGAAGAGTTGGGCTTCGTGGATGCCTTTTTCCTTGTAGTAAGAGCGGTATATCTGGACGGCCTCCGAGATTTGTTCCTTGGGAAGGCAGGTCGCAAAGCTACTTTCAAGTGGCGGGCCCATGAAACCACGAATGGTTTTGGCATCAGGACTCGGAACTCCTAGCTCTTTAAAGGTATGGGTAAAGGCATTGTGGATCCCGATGGAACTGTCAACCAGGGTTCCGTCTAGATCAAAAAAGATTGCTGAGATAGAGGGCATAGTTTCTCCTAATAGATATAGATAAGCTTATTCTCCGAAGATTTCTTTTTGTAGGCGGCGACCAGTAGGTGTGGCGGCGAGTCCACCCTCGGCCGTTTCACGAAAGGCAGTTGGAAGACTTGATCCGACTTGGTACATGGCATCGATAACTTCATCGACAGGGATCTTAGATTCGATACCTGCCAAGGCCATATCAGCCGCGATAAAGGCAAAGCTAGCTCCCATGGCATTGCGTTTGACACAGGGAACTTCAACCAAACCAGCAACAGGGTCACAGATGAGACCTAGCATATTTTTAATGACAAAGGCGATGGCTTGGCTAGCCTGATAGGGCGTTCCACCTGCGGCCAAAGTCAAGGCTGCGGCACTCATGGCGGAGGCAGAGCCGACTTCGGCCTGACAGCCACCTTCAGCACCCGAGATAGAGGCATTGTTTGCGATAACCAATCCAAAGGCACCAGCAGCAAAGAGGAAATCTAACTGTTCTTCGTGGCTGAGGTCAAGTTTTTGGATAGCAGCAGTGAGAACGGCTGGCAGACAGCCAGCACTTCCTGCGGTTGGAGTGGCACAGACCAAGCCCATCTTCGCATTGTGTTCATTGACCGCGATGGCATTACGGGCTGCTGATAGGATGGTAAAGTCAGACAAGGCCTTGCCACTTTTGAGATGGCGGTCTAGTTTGGCCGCGTCTCCACCTGTTAGGCCACTACGGGATTTGTTTTCACTGAGGCCGAGCTCGACAGAGGCTTTCATGACTTCTAGATTGCGTTCCATGAGGAGGAGAACTTCTGGCCGTTCCCGACCGGTTAGTTGATATTCTGTCGCAATCATGAGTTCGGCGACATTTCCTTGGAAGTCTAGATCCGCCTGCTCGACCAATTCTTTGATAGAATAAAACATGTTTCCTCCTACTTAAAGAAATTGACATTGTGGAGATGAGGGATTTTTCGGATTTCTTCAATCGCCTCTTCGCAACTTCGACTATCGACTTCGATAATCATGATGGCTTTTTCTCCAGCTTTTTCTCGAGTCACATTCATCTGCGCGATGTTGATATCGAAACGAGAGAGGGCTTCAGTAACATGGGCAATCATACCTGGAACATCTTGATGCACGATGATGATGGTCGGTGTGTTCATGTTGAGAGAGACAGCAAAGCCGTTAAGTTCCGTAACTTGGATATTTCCCCCACCAATGGAAATTCCTGTCACACTGATGGATTTGTGTTCATTCTTCACAGTAATTTTAGTGGTATTAGGATGAGGAGCGTTGCTATCTTTCTGAATGGTCCAGACAATCTTGATGCCACGTTTATGGGCAATCTCTAGGCTATTTGGAATGTCGGGATCGTCCGTATCCATACCTAAAATACCAGCGACGAGAGCAAGGTCCGTTCCATGACCACGGTAGGTCTTAGCAAACGAGTTAAATAATTGGAATTCGACTTCTGTCGGCGTATCATCAAAGATGGAAGAGACGATTTTCCCGATACGAACAGCTCCAGCAGTATGGCTACTTGATGGGCCAATCATAACTGGTCCAATAATATCAAAGACAGATTGAAAACGAAGTGAGTGCATCTGTTTCCCCTTACAAAGATTCTTATATCTATTATATCAAAGAATGAACCTCTGCGCTTATTTCCCTAATCAAAACCTCAAAATGATTAAAGATAGTATAAAACAAGGTCTTTTGTGACAAAAAGCTCCGTAAAACGGTAAATATAAAACATTTTTGTAATATTTCTACATAAAACCGTTAAACAACGGTAACATTTAAAAGGTATCATAGATATATCCAATGGAAGGAGAATTTTTAGATATGTCATTAACAACTAAAAAAATTAAAACAACTATCGCAGGAGTAGCAACTTTGCTTGCTTTCTTTGCTCCATCACTTGCATCTGCCCAAGAAACTGTAACTTACACAGTTAAATCAGGTGATACTCTTTCAGAAATCGCTGAGAAGTATAACACAACTGTTGAAAAATTGGCAGCAAAAAACAACATCAAAGATATTCACCTTATCTATGTTGACCAAGTTTTGGTTATCGAAGGAACAGCTCCATCGACAGCAACTGCGACCGCTGCAGCTTCAACAACAACTTATGAAGCACCAGCAGCTGCGGAAGAAACTGCAGAAGAAGTAACTGAAACAACAACCTATGAAGCTCCAGCCGCACCTGCAGCTCCAGCAGCAGAAAGCAACACTGCAGCAGCTTCTACTGTAAGTGGTTCTGAAGCAGAAGCCAAAGAATGGATCGCTCAAAAAGAATCAGGTGGTAGCTACACTGCTACAAACGGACGTTACATCGGACGTTACCAATTGACAGATTCATACTTGAACGGTGACTACTCAGCTGAAAACCAAGAACGTGTAGCAGATGCCTACGTTGCAGGACGTTACGGTTCATGGACAGCTGCCAAGAACTTCTGGCTTAACAACGGTTGGTATTAAGAAATAACGAACAGAATAATTTGAAAAAGTCGAGGAAATCCCTCGACTTTTTTATATTTCTTTCGGTTGATAATAGATCTCCACTTCTTTTTTGAGATGAGACAGCATAGAAGTTTCATCGGTCAGCTCCAGAAGTGAGAAACCTTTTTGGATAAGTCTAGCATCATCCCTACAAATCCCGATACGGACATAGGAGACAGCTAAGCTATCATATTTTTTCTTTTTCTTAGCATCCTCTAGTAAAGTGTAGCAGATTTGCTTACACATGTTTTTATCTTGATTGTATAGATAGAGTGTGGAAAGGTTTAATAGAATTGTCATTCGCAATTCATATAAATGTTGATAGTTTTTATAGACTTCTAGGCGTTGCAATATTTTTCCAGTGATGAGATGGAGGTATTCAATGGGAAAATTGAAAAGAATGGTATTGAGGATTTTCAGGTCACTCTCATACCAGGTATCTTGTTTTTCAATTTTTTCCCAAAGCTTTTTGATAGTCTGTTTCACTTGGTCTGACAGTTGCTCTGTACCATGTTGACGGAGATAAATAACAACTTCCAGCATATCCCTGATTTCTTCTATAGGCAGGTCGTGGTGGGTCTTGAGATAGTTTTGGCATTTTTGAAATAGTTTTTCGAGTTCACTAGCCCCTAGGATTGAGCTCATATTGAGATAGGTTTGCATAATTTCTGTGTGTTGACTTGGTTGATAAAGTTGACAGATATATTCAAACTCTTCAAAACTCATATTAATTTGCCGTAGAAGAAACTCCATGTTTTCATATTTTGGGGTTGTCTTGCCACTTTCGATTTTTGATAAGCTAGTTCTTGAGAGAACACCCCCACAGACCTCTTCTTGGGTCAGTCCCTTTGACTCACGTATTTCTTTATAGACCTTTCCGAAATCATAACGCATGATTTTCTCCTTTCCGTGAAAAAAGTTAACAAACAATAAAATCTTGTTAAAAATATTGTATCATAGCAGTGTAAAAAGTAAAAAAGAAAACTAAAATAATGATAAAGTCCGTATAATTGTGTAAAAGTAAAAAGGCCATATAACAGTCCTTTTACGGTACAATGTTTTTAACGACAA